>CAMBQS010000163.1 GCA_945870015.1 Desulfocicer vacuolatum DSM 3385 | reverse complement strand
TACGAGCGATGGGCAGCAGAATGCCGGACTTGTCTGCACATAGAGAGAGATATCCGGGTAATGCTTCCGGGTGTAAAAAATTTTCAGCACATTTTCAATCGACTCCCCGGTATTTTCAACCCGCATACCGTATTCGGACAAAATATTTTCCGGGGGGGATCATTATATTCAGGTTCCGGTTCGGTCCGTATCCGGTCAAAATATTTCAGATATGTCTTTTCGAGCTGTTTAACCGCAGCCATCAGGGTTTTGTAGGAAAGAACATTGAAATACAGTTTTTCCCGGAACCATTTCCGGAGATAAGGTTTTTCAACCATTTTCACATAGGAACTGAAAGGTGTTACCACAACCTCACCGCCGTTTTCCTCAATAAAATGGATCAGGTTTTGATTCATGATTTCATTGTCCCGGACATAAAGATCGCCGAAAACAGCCACCTTGGGAAGATTCATGGAATGGTCGATCTGCTCGATCTGTTCAAAATTGGTGATCACCGCATCCAGCGCAGACGCTTTGGATCGATTCCCCAGAAAAGCCTCCACAAGAATATTGATATTCTGTTCGATCACCCGGTCGGTTTCGCCCTTGATTTTTCCATAGGGTCTGATTTTACAGCCGATCTTCCGGATCAAGCCGCCAAACATATAGCCGAAGTACACATTGACCGGAAGTTTAATCGACAGATCCATAAATGAGATTTCACCGGCAAACACACCGATCTTTTCCATGCCATGTCAAAAAGAGTAATGCCTGCGTATTCTGGCGGATCCTGCCACTATAGCGTCTAAAATCAATATTTTTAATTGACTTATGTGAATGATTATTTATAATCATCATAAAATATTATTATTATTTGACATTATTAACAATGAGGAGAATGCTATGTCAAATCCGCTTGTACTTTGTGAAAATCGGGGTCCCGTTTCCTGGATCACCTTCAATCGCCCCGAGGTCTTCAATGCTTTCAACCATGAAATGGGCAGGGAAGCCTGCGAGGCCCTTGGCAGGGCCATTGAAGACACCGACACCAGGGTAATCGTCTTCGCTGGAGCCGGCGGCAAGGCCTTCTCCGTTGGTGCCGATGTTCTGGCGGTAAGCGGCTCCGACAACCCCACCCGGGCAATAGACGAACTTGTGCCCATCGCCCACAGGGCCATCGCCGACATCCGCCAGTGCCCCAAGCCAGTGATTGCCTCCATCAACCGGCTGGCTGCGGGATTCGGGCTTGCGCTGGCCCTGGCATCCGACATACGGGTCGCCACTAAAAGGGTCCGCCTGCGATACGCCTATTCCTCGATAGGACTCACCGGCGACGGCGGAATAAACTGGACCCTCCCCAGGATGACCGGAACCGCGAGGGCCCTGGAAATCGCCCTCCTGTCCGAGGATATCCGAGAAGAGGAGGCCGCGAAACTGGGTATAATCACCAAGTTTTTCCCCGAAGATATGCTCATCGATGAAACCCAGAAGATTGCCGAACGCGTCGCCGCCCTTCCGCAAAAAACCGCGTGGGCAATCAAACGCATGATTTACGGTTCCGCCGGAATGGATCTTCTGCCGCACCTTTCGATGGAGCACGCAACCCTCCTGGAAGCGACAGCTACGGGGGATTTCAGAACAATGCTGAACAATCTCCTCAGTGATTTTACTCAAAAGGGATAAATTTTTTTCGAAAAGGCGGCCTAATTAAACACCGCCTTTTTTAAAACAGTTCCACGGCATCTCAATGCGTTACGAATTTATTCAATCTCCGGAATTCGATATAATCTTCCCTGAACCCGGATCAGACATGTACTTCCTTCTTCCTCCAGAAGAGCAGAAATTTTCATCATGGATCGATCCGTGAACTTGACACGCTCCCCGTCAAGGCTCAGGTAGAGGTTATCATTCTCTATCCACAAGGCTTCCGGATTCAGTGTAATTTCTCTGCCCGTATTCAAACGCAAACGAACAGCTTCACCCAGTGTGACATGGAACACAAAAATTGCTGTGTCTTCGTGATGGAAATATGCTTTTTCAAAAACGCCATCCTTTTCCTGCTGCACAAAATACCCATTTTCGTCCCGATCAATAGCCGCGTGAAAATAATCAATTATTTTCTTCTTCTCAAATTTTCCGAATTCATTACGCCAGCATCCATTCCCATCCATCCAGAAAATTGTTTTTTCTTTTGGTATCACGATTATTTCCGGTCTGTCCACTTGCAGCCTGCCCTCCACCCCTGAATACCAGAATTGTTTTTCCCCTCAACCTGCCAATCCGATTCATCGAGACTAAAGCTCATACTCGTACGTGTACGATTACGAATTGAATGAATAAAAATCAAATCAGTTGGTGCAGACACCGCACTGATCGCAAGGTTTCATCGGGCAGGGAGCTGAGGTCTCTTCTCTCTGCGCACGATTGTATTCTTTGACAAGAAAAGATTTCCGGATTCCATGATCGATGAAATCCCAGGGTAAAAACTCATCGATCGACCGTTCCCGGTTTGCAAAAAAACCGATATCCAGATCGGTTTCTTTAAAAGTTTTCGACCAGTTCCCCTGATTCTTTACCGCAAGCAAAAGAAGATCTGCAATTCTCCGGTCGCCCCTGGATAAGAGTCCCTGAACAATTGCCCGGCGGGGGGATTCCGCCTGGATGCGAACATTGGCAACCTTTTTAAGGCCATCCCGGATGATCTCTATTTTTTTATTCAATTGTTTGACATCATTCATGGGTGCCCATTGAAACGGAGTAAACGGCTTGGGAACAAATGGATTGACACTGACCGTAATGGTGCCGATCCGTTTCTTTTCCCGGCTTTCCATCAGAAACTTTTCTTTGATTTCTTTGCAAAGAGTTACAATCGCCTCTATATCATGAGTTGTCTCCCATGGCAGCCCGATCATGAAATAGAGTTTCAGATTCGGAATTCCGCTCTGAACAACCATTTTTACAGCTTCATAAATCTGATTTTCCGTTATCCCTTTATTGATAATACAGCGCATTCTTTCCGACCCTGCCTCCGGAGCAATGGTGACTGTCTTGATATCACTTTTTTTCAACGCAGATATCAATTCCGGTGTGAAAGCATTTGCCCGAAGAGAACTGAAAGAAACACTGAAACCTTTATCCATGGCATACTGACAAAGCCCTCCGATATCCGGATGATCGGAAACCGCTGCACCCATGAATCCGATTTTCCGGCTCTTTTCTTTTCCCATGTCGATATTCTGTTTCAGGGTTGAAAAAGACCGGAACCGGGGAGGCCGGTAAATATATCCGGCACTGCAGAACCGGCATCCGTGTGGACATCCGCGGCTGACTTCCATCAGAAAGGTGTTTTTAAATACCGTGTTGGGGGTAAGGATAGAGGTGCAGGAAAATGTCCTGGATATTTCCTTTTCAAATACCCTTTTGACTGTTTCTGGTATATCTGCCCGGTTCGGGGTCAAGGCCCTGAAGGTCATATCGGAATGATAGGAAGGTGTGTAAAATTCCGGGACATAAACGCCCGGTAGGGTGCAAGCTGCACGATACAAAAAATCCTGTTTTCCGGAAGCTAAATCAAGAGCATCAATAAACCGGGGAAGCAGTTGTTCTGCTTCCCCAATTAAAAAACAGTCAACAAAGGGAGCAACTGGTTCTGGATTCAGGAAACAGGCTACTCCCCCTGCAATCACGAGGGGGTGGGGATCACCTCGGGCAGCAGATTGCAGGGGAAGACCCGCTTTCTCAACGACGGCTATCAGGTTGAGGAAATCAGATTCAAATGATACGGAAAAAGCGATCACATCAAATTCCGTTATGAGTCGATTGGTTTCAACGGTTCGAACTTCACTACCGGCCTTTTCATCGAAATCAGGTAAAAAGGCCCGTTCGCAAGAGACCGCATCCATTTCATTCAGAAGCCGGTAAACCGTCTGAAACCCGAGATTGGACATACCAACAGAGTATGTATTGGGATAAATCAAAACTATATCGATTTTCCCCTTTTTCTTTTGAAAGACACCACCAATCTCGGAATCAATATAACGTTGTCTTCTATTGCTGCTTTTCCGTGCCATAGGATAACAATCTTATTATTAATCCGCCTTTCTTCTTAAAAATGTCGGAATATCCAGATCATCCTTGTCAAGAACAATCCCTTTAAAACCGCGATAAGACGCTCCGGATTCTTCACCTACTGCTTTTTGATGACGGATAAAAGTTGGTTCTTCATAAGCTGCGGCATGCTTCAAATCTTCCGGAGTAATATCTCTCACTTTCCCTCTTAACTGTTCCTTTGTCCGGCTTTCAGATTTCCTGCAATAGTTTTCTGCATCAATACCTGTCGCAATTACAGTGACTCGCATTTCATCACCAAGACTTTCGTCAATCGCCTGGCCCCAGATTATTTCCGCATCATCGCCCACTTCTTCATGAATACGATCCGATGCTTCCGTCATTTCATCAAGCGTCAAATCGCTCGTACAGGTTATATTCATTAAAACCCCTCTTGCTCCGGATATGGAAATGTCTTCCAGGAGCGGATGGGAAATAGCTCTTTCAGCGGCTTCTCTCGCCCTATTCTCGCCGGATGCTACTCCGATTCCCATGAGTGCCATCCCAGCCTTGGACATGGTTGTTCTGACATCTGCAAAATCAAGATTAACAAGACCGGGCACCATGATTAAATCCGTTATGCCCTTTACGGAATGATGTAAAATTTCATCCGCTTTTTTAAACATCTCCAGCATCTTTGCATTCTTCGGAGCAATGCCGCGAAGCCGGTCATTGGGTATTGTAATAACCGTATCGGCTACATCTTTTAAAATACTGATGCCCTCTTCTGCCTGTTTGGCTCTCTTTCTTCCTTCAAATGAAAAGGGCCTTGTAACAACAGCAACCGTAAGCGCTCCGATTTCCTTACAGATTTCAGCAATTATCGGGGTTGCTCCGGTACCGGTGCCTCCGCCAAAACCAGCCGTTAAAAACACCATATGGCTTCCTTCCAGAACCCTGCGGATCGCATCTGCATTTTCCATGGCTGCATCCCTGCCAACAGATGGATTCGCTCCTGCACCCAGACCTTCTGTCAGCTTTCCACCAATCTGAATTTTGATCGCAGCTTTTGAAATGTCAAGAGCCTGTGCATCGGTATTGGCAGCGATAAAATCCACTCCCAGGAGATTGGATGCAACCATATTGTTGATTGCATTTCCCCCTGCTCCGCCAATACCGATAACTTTAATTTTTGCTGTTTTTTCACGTTCCACATAAGTAAAGTTCATATTCCCCACCTCCGCTAAGTAAAAATTAATTTATCCTGACTCCCTTAACCGCCCTTTTGCTGCAAAGGGCCTGTTAAAATCAATAAACCTAACATCTCATATTATCTCCTGAAACCATTTTTTCATCCGTGTCATGACCCGGTTGAAAATATTGGCATCACGAATCCTGAATTTACTCTGCGTCCGATTTTTTGCGCCAAAAAGAACCAGTCCGACTGCTGTTGCATACATCGGGTTGTTCACTACATCCACAAGCCCCCCGATTCCCTGAGGCCTTCCCAAACGAGCCGGAACATTCAAAACCGACTCCGCAACATCAATAACTCCGTCGAGCAACGCCGTTCCCCCTGTGATGACAATTCCCGAATTGATCATACTTTCCATTTCCGCACGGACGATTTCTCTTTTAATCAATGTGAACATCTCTTCCATGCGAGGTTCCAGAATTTCACCCAATATCTGCCTGGGCAATTTCCTTGACTTCCTGCCACCCATTCCAGGTACCTCAATCGTGTCATCTGCTGCAATCTGACTTGATAAGCATGTCCCGAATTTTTTCTTTATTTTTTCCGCTTCCGCAGTTGGAGCCCGTAAACCGATGGAAATATCATTGGTCAGATTATTCCCACCAAGCGCCAGAACAAATGTGTGCCGGATATTATTTTTTGAAAATATGGCAAGATCCGATGTCCCTCCTCCAAGATCCAGAAGGGCGACACCCTGATCTTTTTCCTCTTTTGTAAGAACTGATTCTCCGGAGGCAAGAGACTCCAGTACAATATCGCACACATCCAGACCCGCCCTGTTGGTACACTTGACAATATTATGAGCGGAAGCTACCGCTCCTGTTACAATATGTATTTTTGTTTCCAGTCTCACACCTGTCATTCCTACAGGATTCTGGATTCCGGGTTCATCATCAACAATGAATTCCTGCGGAAGCACATGAATCACTTCCCGATCCATTGGAATCGCAACAGCTCTTGCAGCCTCAATCACTCTATCTACATCGCTTTGTGTAATTTCAGGCCCCTTCACTGCAATAATTCCATGGCTGTTAAATCCGGTAATATGCCCACCGGCAATACCGGCATAAACCGATGAGATTTCACAACCTGCCATCAGTTCTGCTTCCTCGATTGCTTTTTGAATCGATTCCACAGTGGCTTCGATGTTAACAACAACTCCTTTCCGAAGGCCAACTGATGGATGTGTTCCGATTCCGATGATATTAATTCCATCTCCTGAGACCTCACCCACAACTGCACATATTTTTGTTGTGCCGATATCAAGGCCAACAATTAATTCCGGTCCCTGCACGTTATACCTCCTTTTCGATAATGGCAGTTGATAATATCATCCTACAGGCCTGAGAATAACGCGATCCGGGTTCATCAGGTTGATCGATTGAATTTCATTTAATTGAGATCTTTCATTCAGAAAATTGACAATTCTTCTCAGCCTGTTTATTTTCTGATGATAATTCCTATATCCAAGACAAATCGACCTGTCGCCATCCGATAGTAGAAGAGTCAAGCCAATCTCCCTGTCTACTTTTATCTCTTTCACATCAATTTCCGGTAAAATTCGATTCATTTTATATCTCATGAGAAGCCATTCAACGACCGATGCCAGAGGCGTATTCTTCTGTTCATCGATAGGCCCCAGATCTGAATAATCCAATCCGCTTATAACAGGAAGATCTTTCGGATCCGACAATTCACTTTCCTTGAATATCTCCCCTTTGTAATTAATAAGAAATTTTCTCCCCATATTCAAAACTGCAAGTGCCTTATGTTCCCGGATCTGAATTGTAATTCCCTTTGGTAACTCCCGGCTTATCTCCGCATCCGCTATCCAGGGATGGGATAAAAGCTGTTTACGGGCTAACGGCAAATTGAAGGCCAGTATATTTTCATTTTTTTGAATGCCGGCAAATTTGAGAATTTCCTTTTCCGGAATCCGCCCGGCCCCGGATATCACGATTTTGTCTGCCCTGAAATAATCACACTGGGTTACAAAATCATGAATAAAAATCAGACCCAGACTCATGAGAAATAATATACCGACTCCCGATATCATTTTAAGGCTAAAACCCAATCGGGACATAATATGATGCCGGCTTCCGAAGGAGTCTTTTTTCTTTTTATTCTTGAATCTGTTCTTTCGAATCGGATGTTTACTCGACAATCCTCACCTCCGGTTCCAGTCTGATCTGAAACATCTGAAAAACTTTTTC
>CAMBQS010000162.1 GCA_945870015.1 Desulfocicer vacuolatum DSM 3385 | reverse complement strand
GGGATGTTGTTGATAAGTGGAGGGTTACTCAATTCTACACCGCACCAACCGCCATACGGGCATTAATGGCACAGGGTGAGGAATGGGTGTTAAAAAAGAATCTTTCAAGCCTGCGGATTCTCGGTAGTGTGGGGGAACCGATTAATCCGGAAGCCTGGCGCTGGTATTTCAAATATGTTGGAAAAGAGCGATGTCCAATAGTGGATACATGGTGGCAGACGGAAACAGGCGGGATCATGATTACTGCCTTGCCATATGCAATTGATCAGAAACCCGGATCTGCGACCCTGCCATTTTTTGGTGTAAGACCTGAAATTTTGAACGAGAAGGGAGAAGTCGTAAACGGTAAAGGCGAGGGTATTCTTGCAATCAGGGAACCATGGCCCGGACAGATGCGGACTGTCTTCGGTGATCATAAACGATTTGAAGATACCTATTTTCAGATTTTCGATGGCTATTATTTTACCGGAGACGGCTGTTCCCGTGATCAGGATGGGTATTACTGGATAACCGGACGGGTGGACGATGTTATTAATGTTGCCGGCCATCGAATGGGAACAGCAGAGATCGAAAGTGCAATTGTAAGCCATCCGCTCGCTGCGGAGGCAGCGGTTATCGGATATCCTCACAAAATCAAAGGGCAGGGAATTTATGCCTATGTTACTTTGAACGTGGGAGTGGAAGAAAGCGAGGATCTGGTTAAGGAGCTGATTGCCCACGTCAGAAAGGAAATCGGCCCGATTGCGACACCGGACATTATTCATTTTGCTCCGTCATTACCCAAGACAAGATCCGGAAAAATCATGCGCAGGATTTTGAGAAAAATTGCTAATAATGAATATGACAGTATCGGAGATACATCCACTCTTGCAGATCCGGCCGTGGTTCAAAGCATTATTACCCGGCATGAAACTTTGATTGGATAGACGTTTTGTCCGACAGGATGTGGTGAGCCTGCCGGGCAAGGGGAATATGATGAGGCAGGATACTGAATCGTATCATTGTTTGGCAGGGGAAAATTTCTTGATATTTCATTGACTTTTAAAAAAGTATTCTCTATAAACACAGATTTTATATTGATAACGATGTTTCGGAAATCAATCCATTGTTTTCTTGAATCGAAAAAAAATTGAAATTATATAATAGCCGGGTATGGTAAATTGAACGAGGGGCGATTTTTCGCAAAGGGGAGAAAAATATGAAAGAGGAACGGCCGATCTATTTTACAGATCCTGAAAAGCTGGCAGATTACGTGATTGATAAAGTGGGGAAAAATATAACGCTGGGGATGTGTCTGGGGCTTGGCAAGCCAAACCATTTTGCCAATGCAATCTATCAAAAAGCCAAACAAGATCCGGAAATTCAATTAAAGATCCTGACAGCACTTTCTCTGGAACCTCCGACATGGTCCAGCGAATTGGAAAGAAGGTTTTTAGAGCCCTTGGTTAAACGGGTATGGAACGGATATGTGAATCTGGATTATCTCACAGCCGTCCGGAAAAAGGAGCTGCCTCCAAATGTTCAAGTTGCTGAGTTTTTTTACAAGGCGGGCGGATTTCTGGATAATGAGCATATGCAGCAGAATTATACCAGCACCAACTATACCCACGCAGCCCGTGATGTCCGGGATAATGGCATGAATGTCGGCGGTCAACTGGTTGCCAAAAAAGTGTTGAATGGGAAAACCATGTTCAGTATGAGCAGTAACTCAGACACAGCCCTGGATGCATTTCGAACCATCGGTCAGATGCGAAAGGAAGGGAAAAGGGTCGTGGCGGTTGGCCAGGTCAATAAAAATCTTCCTTTTATGTATGGCGATGCAGTGGTGAATCCAAATATTTTTGATGCTGTACTGGAGGCACCGGATCTTCATTTTACCCTCTTCGGAGCACCGCGTGAATCGGTCAATATTATTGATTATACCATTGGACTTTATGCCAGCACCCTGATTCAGGATGGCGGTACACTGCAGATCGGCATCGGTTCCCTGGGCGATGCAATTGCCTACGGGCTTCAAATCCGTCATCAGCAGAATGAGGTTTACAATAAGGTATTGCTGGACTTGGGTGTGAATGAAAAATTCGGAGACATTATTCACCGAGTCGGCGGCACATCTGTTTTTGAAGAAGGGATATACGGATCAACGGAAATGCTCGTGGACGCGTTTTTACATTTATACAAATCCGGTATCATGAAACGAAAGGTGTATGACAATGTTCACCTTCAGCGGCTTGTAAATGAAAAAAAAATAAAGGTAAGGCAGAAAGTTACTCCTGAAGTGATTGAGCTTCTGGCTGAACAAAGCTCGATTCATGCAAGGTTAACCAGAAAAGATTTCGATTTTTTACAGGAATATGGAATCTTGAAATCCGGTTTGACCTATGAAAATGGAAAAATCAGTGATGGAAAGGAACCGTTTGTGGCTGATTTGAACGATCAAAACAGCAAAGACCGGCTGTTTAAATCATGCCTTGGAACGGAGTTAAAAGAAGGTATCTGGATGCATGCGGGATTTTTCCTGGGGCCACCCGATTTCTACGATGTATTGAATAATATGAGTGAAGAAGAGCGCATGCAGATTAACATGACAAGCGTGCTTCATACAAACCAGTTGTATGGGAACAATCCGTATTCAAGCGAGGAATTAAAACTGCTTCAGAGAAAGAAGGCCCGTTTTATCAATGCGGGTTTAATGGTGATGCTGTCCGGCGCGGTTGTTTCAGATGGTCTGGAAGATCTCCGGGTTGTCAGCGGTGTCGGGGGACAGTATAATTTTGTAGCCCAAGCCCACGCGATAGAAGATGCTCGTGGTGCCCTGATGATCAGAAGCACCCGTGCAAAGGGAAAAGAAGTCAGTTCCAATGTTGTTTTCAATTACGGGCATACAACCATTCCCCGTCATTTGCGTGATATTATCGTCACAGAGTATGGAATCGCGGATCTGCGCGGTAAAAGCGATCAGCAGGTGATCGCCGCTCTGCTGAACGTAACGGATTCAAGATTTCAGGAAGGACTGCTGCAGCGGGCCAAACAATCCAAAAAAATTCCTTCCACTTATCAGATTCCAGAGCCATTCCGCAACAATTACCCAGAACGTCTGGAAAGCATACTGGGAAAATATAAAGAAAAGAATATGTTCCCGGTATTCCCGTTTGGAACGGCTTTTACGGAAGAGGAAATCGTTATTGGGAAATCCTTGCGGGAATTCAAGGAGAAGGCTGCGGAAAGCAAAATGGCGATTGTTCCTGGCCTGATCGGTCAGATGGTCACTTCCGTGCCGGCAGAGGCAAAGCCTTACCTGGAAAGGATGCAATTGGACAATCCGATAACCCGTCAGGAAAAGATTATGCAGAAGGTTGTTCTGCTGGCCTTGAAAAATGCCGGCCAGATTTAATTGTTCCGAAAACAAAGAATGATAAAAATACCGCCATCCCCGGGCATGTGTTTGCGGATGGCGGTATTTTCAAATTATTTCCAACGTCTAAAGAAATTTATTGGTTGACAGGGCACTGAGATTATAATCTCCGCTTTCAACCACTTTCATCGCATCCTGAACATCAAGCCATTCCTCAACCTTTGAACTCAGTCCTTTTACACTTGAAAACGCTTTATAGCGAATTTTCAGGTATTCGGCGGCATCATCTGCACGGGATTCATCAAAACTGAAAATTGCAAAAGCACGGATATCCTGCCCTTCATGGGTGTAGACATATGTTCCTTTTGTTTTGATAAAGTCAGGAATGGGTGGCAGCGTGGTGTAGCACTGGGCAACATCATTGGCAAGCTCTTCAGTGAAAGTAATGGTTCCGATAACGATCATTTTACAACTCCTTCCTCAAAATGGGTTTTATGGTAAGCGGATATCGTTGATTACGATTTTATATGGTATCAGAATATTTTCAAATTATCATTAAAATCAAATGAATTTGCTTTGATTCTTCGGGGATTGATTTTTTTCTCAGTTGAAAAAGCATCACTTGGGTATCCCCCGAATGGACCGCCAAGCCATGATGCGTTTCCAGGGTTAAAAACACTGCATACACCTAATGATTTTGAAATATGATTGAAAAATAACATTTTTTACTCCTTTTAGCTGTTGTCAGCTACGTAATGCGCTCATACTTTACCAAGCAATTACTATTCAGTTGAACAGTATTATTTAGCACTAGGATAATGACGCTTTGCGTCAAAGTCAAGAAGAATTATGACGCTTTGCGTCAATTCCGACAGATCACCTATTCAATTGCGTCAGAGCTTCAACAATGTTTCAATCTCCCTGAGCTGTTTGATGTGTAACGCTGCGGAAAGAAGAGGATTGTTATAGGCAACAAACGGAATGCTTGCAGCCCTGGAGGCTTGCTCGTCAAGCTCGGAATCTCCGATATATATGATATTTTCCGGAATCGCAGAAAAATGATTCATAATTTTGATCAGCGGGTCGGGAAATGGTTTTGGCCGTTCCACGTCACGGGCGGAAATGACAAGGTCGAAACATCCATCAAGGCCATGTTCCTGAATCACCCGGTCCATGGTATCGGATCGGTTTGTCGCAATCGCTGTTTTGTATTTGGGGCGGAGTTTGTTCAATAAGGTGATTAACCCCGGCTCTATTTTCATAAAAGGGATCAGTGAAGAGTAATTCAGCGTTTTTCGAACCTCATCTGCTTTTTCCCTCAGAATCCTGTCCGGCAGAATATAATCCAGGGAAGAGTCAACCGTGTGCATATGTGTATAAAAGAACTGCTCATTCGTAAGTGGCGGCAGATTGAAATGGTGTAAAATTCGATTGTAATAAGTCCTGTTTGCCTCAGCCGTGTCAAACATGACGCCATCACAGTCAAAAGCAACGATTGTAATATTGTCTGGATTCATTTCTGCTATCACCTGGTAAAATTGTCAAAACAAAATGGATTAATCAGGGAAGATTTTGAAGGGTTATGGCTTTTCAGATTGTTTTTTTCCAGTCTCTCCGAGATAGATGAATTCGATTCTGCGATTTAAGGATCTTCCGGATTCTGTATCGTTGGTGGCGATCGGAACGGTTTCTCCTGCGCCGTCATAAGTCAAGCGTTTCCTATCCACTCCGAACCTCTCCACCAGTAAATCCATGACCTTTTTGGCTCGTAGACGGGAAAGCGAAAGATTCAAATCGGCAGGCCCTTTATTGTCCGAGTGGCCTTGGATGAGAATCCTGGCGGAATGAAGCTTGTCGGAGTTTAATTCAGACGCTATTTTCTGAAGCTGCTCCATATACCGTTCATCAATTGTCTCGGTACCGGATTGAAAATGAACGCCGACGATTCCAAGCTTTCCAGCCTGAACTTGAAATGCCGGTTGCGTATTCGGGAGTTCTGACTCTGGGAGTGCCGTTTCCTGGTTTTTAATTTCAGACCAGCATGGCACGGAACATATCAGAATTACTCCGGAAATGATACAGACAAAAAATGTTGAAATAGATCCCATGGCATTTCCTGGTTCAATCGTTATGGGGTGTTTATTTTTTTCATATTTTGAAAAATATTACCATAAACACTGATGGCAATCTCCGGTCGAATTTTGCTGTCTGTTTTCAGGGTAATAGTATCAAAGTATCGTCCAGCCTCTGTTTTTATATTTTCGACCGTTAACAGATATCCTTTTTTCCCTTTTGAAATCTCTGTCTCCTGTAAATCCTGGCGGATATTATTGCCATTCTTGGCCGTTACCTCCAGAATTTTAAAAGGATATTTCTCTTCCGGAATAATACTGACCGATGTTTTTATCGGTGTTTGCGGTTGGCCTGCCAGTTTTATCCTTTCCGGAAGGATCGTGACAAATTTTTCAACATATCCGGTTACCACCAGATTGAATTTGGGGTAACTACTGTCATTGGTTTCAACCTGAATTGTTTTCCGAAGCTGGTGTCCGCCATACCCATTGGTATTCACTTTTATTTTAATGGTACCTTCCTCCCCCGGAGGAACCTGCCGTGTATATGAAACGGCAGTGCAGCCTCAGCCAGGTCTGACTTTAAGGATATCCAGCAGAGCGGTTCCCGTATTTTTAAAGGTGAAATCATGGATGATCTCTTCCCCTTCTGCGATGGTCTTAAATGTATATGCGGATTCGATTATTTTGATTTCAGGCCGGGGTGCGGTTTGTTTTGCATTTTCTGCAAAACCGGCTTGCGTTACACAAAAAAAGAAAACCAGAATGATGATCGTTTTTATTCTCATATGAATTCCCTTAACTGTATGATCGGTTGATACATCTCCTTGTGATGTGTGATGAGTGCATTTTAACGGCAAAATTTGTAATGTCAAGAGTTAGGTTTTCAGAATTTACAGCATATATACCGGGTCAACATCAATTGCTACCGCTACCGCCCGGTGATTCATAATCTTTTGATCTTCAAAAAGAAGTTTGTGTACCAGGGTGTGTAACAAATTAATTTTTGATCCTTTTAACAGAATTTGCCACCTGTAGTACCCGGCAATTTTTGTAAGAGGCGCTTCAACCGGGCCGAGAATTTCGATACTGTTTTGAAAAACAGGATCATTGGTGAGAATTTGTCTGCAACGATCTCCGGTAAGGGTTGCATGTATTTTGGTTGCTTGTTGATCCTTCCCGGATATTTTCAATTGGATCAGTCTTGAGAACGGAGGATAACCAAGGGCTCGTCGAAAAATGATTTCCTGGTTGTAAAATTTTGAATAATCCTGATTCTGCGCTGTGGTGATACTGAAATGATCCGGGCTATAGGTTTGCAGTATAACGCGCCCTGGAACAGAACCTCTGCCGGCCCTGCCTGCAACCTGGGCCAGAATCTGGAATGTCTGTTCACTGGACCGGAAATCGGGAAAATTCAAGGAAAGGTCGGCGCAGATGATACCGACCAGGGTGATATTGGGGAAATCATGCCCTTTGGCCACCATCTGGGTTCCAATCAGTATGTCGATATTATTGTTTTTCAAGTCTTTCAGGATTTTCAATAAAGACCCTTTTTTAACGGTTGTGTCCCGGTCCATCCGGCTGATTCTGGCATTGGGAAACATGTCTGACATGGCGGTTGCAATTTTTTCCGTTCCAATGCCAAGAAGCTTGATGCTGGCTGAACCGCATTTTTCGCAAGGGGATACGGAAGCCTTGCTGAATCCGCAAAAATGGCATTTGTAAGCATTGATTCGTTTGTGAAGGGTAAGGGAAATGTCGCAATTTTTGCACACCATCGGTTCTCCGCAGGACGCACAAATCGGATGATTGGCATACCCTCTTCGGTTCAGAAACAACAGAACCTGTTCTCCGCGGGAAAGGTTTTGTTTGATTTCCTGAAGGAGTTCCGGCGTGATATATTTACGGATGCCTCTTTCATCCCGGTGTTGGCAAAGGTCTACAATCCGCACATGAGGCAAGGCGCGGTCTTTTACCCGTTTTGTTAGACGCAAGCGGTTGAATTTTTTCAGATCCGCATTGTAATACGATTGGATGGAGGGTGTTGCAGATCCGAGGAGCGCAATGGCATTTTGCTGTTTTGCCCGGACCACCGCCAGATCTCTTGCATTATATCGAAAAC
>CAMBQS010000161.1 GCA_945870015.1 Desulfocicer vacuolatum DSM 3385 | reverse complement strand
ATGGGAATCCGGTCACAAGTAAACTGTCTGAGACACGATCTGTTTCAGACGCTCCGATTCTCACACCATTGAGTGTTGCGCCTTTTCCTTTGCACGCGGTAAAAAGTTCTCCTGTTTCCGGATTCATGACTGTTCCGATAACCGGTTGGCCATCGATTGCAAAGGCAATGGAAACAGCAAATAATCCTAAATGATTCGCAAAATTTGTTGTGCCGTCCAATGGATCGATTATCCATTGATATTTTGACGAACCCTCGGAAAAACCACTTTCCTCCGCCAGAATCGAGTGATCCGGAAACCTTGATTGAATTTCTGTAACAATCGCTCTTTCAGAGGCAGTATCTGCTTTGGTGACAAGGTCGATGTCTCCCTTTTTGATAATCTCATCAAGATTACCAAAATAACGCCGAAGTTGTTCAGCCCCCTTATACGCTGCCCCGATACTGACCCTTTGTATATAATCAAGGTCCATGTGTGAGTGTTTATAATTGATCCGCAACAGAGTCAACACAAATAATACCGGATTGAATTAATATTGCGCAACATATTAAAATATTATAAAAAATAATTAGTTACGCAGATTGCTTCTTCATGAATACGGAAAAGAGATATTGTGTATGATGGACTCCATTTTTTCGATCATCGGCGTCAGCGTTGAAGCAGTTGTAGCGGAGATCGGAATCGCTTTATATTGTCTGCAATATTTCTCAACCATCTCTTCGGGTACAAGATCCTGTTTATTCAAAACACACAGTATTGGAATTCTCTCGAGATTGAGTTCCTCAAGTATCTTGTCAACCGACTGGATCTGATTCTCAAATCTTGGATTGCTGAGATCGATAACATGCAGGAGCAAATCCGCGTTTTCAAGCTCTTCAAGGGTTGCCCGGAAAGCCACCATCAGTTCTTTCGGCAAGTTGCGGATAAAGCCTACCGTATCGGTGATGATAACCTCCATCTCTCTGGGAAATCGCATTCTCCGGCTGGATGGATCTAAGGTCGCAAACAGCCGGTTCTCAACCAGAACATTGCTTTTTGTAAGTGTATTCAACAAAGTGGATTTTCCGGCATTGGTATAACCCACAATTGAAATCACCGGCAGACTCTGTTTATTCCGTTTTGATTTCTGCTGCTTCCGTTGTTTTCGAACCTGGTCCAGGGCTTTTTCCAGAATGTGTATCCGGTCCCGGACCCTTCTTCGATTGATCTCCAGTTTTGTTTCACCTGGGCCACGACCTCCGATACCACCGGTCAGGCGTGACATTGCCGTATTTCTTGTAACCAGCCTTGGGAGCATGTATTTCATTTGCGCCAGCTCGACCTGAAGCTTTCCTTCTCGGGATTGAGCACGTTGCGCAAAAATATCCAGAATAAGTTGTGTCCGGTCAATAATCTTCAGATCAACCTGGTCTGTAATGGAGCGGATTTGAGCAGGATTCAACTCTGTATCAAAAATCACCATCGTAATCCTCTCAAAAACAGCAAGGATACTCAGCTCACTCAGTTTTCCGCGACCCATCAGAAAACGGGGATCTATTTTTTTTCTCTGCTGAAGAATGGTGGAAGCCACCTCTATTCCACATGATTCTGTTAATTCTTTCAGCTCTGCCAAAGATTCTTCCGCTTTTTGCCTGAAATCTTTGGTAACACTGACAAGAAGCGCTCTTTCTTTACCGGCAGCAGCATCTTTCAGGACAAAGGATCGAGAAAATTCAGTCTCAAGGGCACGAATCAGTTCCAGACAGCCGATATCCAGCTCGTTTGGTTTTAAAATCTGTGTCTGATAGATCTCACCGTTGTCCTGTTTCGGTGCAATATGACCCATGTGAATTTCAGCAGGCAATCCATCCGGTGTCACCCGAATGGAGGCAATGATATCCAGCCTGAGCAAGGCCAGGTCCGTCAGATCGTCTTTGGTCAGGGATTCATTCGATAGATGGGTATGGATGCACCGCAGGCCACGCAAACGGCCAGGGTCAACCCGGTAATCACTTGTATCCGGAATCACAATGCCTTGATGATCACCAACAATCACAAAAATGATGTTTCCGGTCCGACTGATCATCAGGCCAATCTGGCGGCTGATCTCTCTGGAAAGCCGGCTGATTTCAAGGGCGAGTTCGGACGTGAGAATATAAGCCGGAGGTATTCTTCGTCTGTATAAATTTTCGAGCCGATGGATCTGATTTGCCTTAAGTCCGCCGGTATTCCCAAAAATTTTTTTCATTCAAGATAACCATCATGAGCTAGATCTTCAAACCGGGTATAAGACTTTAAAAATGCCAGGTGTGCAAAACCAACCGGTCCGTTTCTCTGCTTTCCAATAATGATTTCCGCTTTCCCTCTGTTGGGGTTATTTTCATCCTGATTGTAGACCTCATCCC
This sequence comes from Desulfocicer vacuolatum DSM 3385, assembly GCA_945870015.1. Lineage (GTDB taxonomy): Bacteria > Desulfobacterota > Desulfobacteria > Desulfobacterales > SURF-7 > QZKS01. Next base: position 5,174 of record CAMBQS010000161.1, on the reverse strand, counting down.
GATAAATAAAGGCAACGATATCCGCATCCTGTTCTAAAGATCCGGATTCCCGCAAATCGGAAAGCATGGGTCTTTTATCGCTTCTTTGTTCCAGCATTCGATTTAATTGTGAGAGAGCGATTACAGGGACATTCAGTTCTTTGGCCAGAATTTTCAAGGAACGGGAAATTTCAGATACTTCCAGGTCGCGCCGTTCGTTTGACGAGCTTCCCCTCATGAGCTGAAGGTAGTCTATGATCACCAACCCCAGACCTTTATCCGCCTTTAAACGACGGCACTTGGCCCGAATGTCCATTGTAGTCACATCAGCAGAATCATCGATGAAGATTGGAGCCTGCTCAAGAACACCCGCTGCGTTTGTCAATCGATCCCAGTCGTCTTCATTGAAAAATCCGCCTCGAAGGCGTGACGAATCAATGCGGGCTTCTGAAGTCAGGAGGCGCATGGACAACTGCTCCTTTGACATTTCAAGAGAAAAAATAGCCACCGGAACTTTTGCATCAACAGCAGCATTCCTGGCCAGATTCAGGGCAAAGGAGGTCTTTCCCATAGCCGGCCTTGCGGCGATGATAATCAGATCAGAACCTTGAAGGCCTGAAGTCAGATGGTCAAGCCTTGAATAACCAGTCGGTATACCGGTCAGCCGTAATCCGCTTCCCTGACGTTCTTCAAGTGTATCAATATTCCCATTAATCAGGTCACGCACATGAAAAAAAGTTTTTTTAATCTTGTTCTCAGAAATTTCAAAAATCGATTTTTCAGCAAAATTGATAACCTCGTCGACTTCTCCTCTGTCATCGAAACAACGGGTTACAATGAGATTTGCCTTTTCAATCAACCTTCGTAAAGAAGATTTATCACGGATGATCCTGGCATAATAATCTGTATTGACAGCAAGCGGAACCGTATCAACCAGTCTTGCGAGATAACTCACTCCGCCCACATCTTCAAGACTGCCCTTCTCTTTTAAATGGTTTGAAACCGTTACAATATCAACCGGCTCACTTTTTGAGAACAACTCTGTGACAGATGAATAAATCTTCTGATGCGCTGTTCGATAAAAATCTTCCGGAGATAAAATTTCAACAATATCGATCAGTGAATTGCTGTCAATCAGAATGGCACTTAAAAGTGATTCTTCTGCTTCAATATTCTGAGGCGGAAGTTTTTGCAGCGATGGGTCTTTGACGATTTGTATTTTTTTTTCAGCCATATTTCAGCTCAGAACCTTAGGTCATCCTCCACCTGGATTGCGGGAGATCATATTCTCAAAATGCAAATCCATATGAAAGAAAGTGGATTGAATAGCTTACGAATAAAAAAAGGGGAAAGAAAAAATTTCGTTTTCCCTCCCCCTTCATTAACCATTAATATCGATTTGGTTCAAGACATTTTTTTATTCAGGAACGACCTCGATTGTAATCTCCGGTTCCACATCTTTATAAACACGGATCGGAACTTTATAAGTACCTATTGCCTTAATTGGTTCCGGCAGCAGCAGCATTCTTTTTTCAATCTTTATATCCTTGGCTTCCAGCGCTTCAATAATATCATGAATCGTGATAGAGCCATATAATCTGTCTTCTTCCGCAACCTTGGCGGTAATCGTACAGGTAACGCCTTCAAGCCTTTTTGCCATCTCTTCTGCATGCGCTTTTTCCATTGCAATCTGAAGCTCGAATTTTGTTCTTGCCTGTTCAATGATCTTTCGATTTTGATGTGAATCAATCACCGCTTTTCCCTGAGGAAGAAGATAATTCCGGGCATAGCCATCCGCCACATTCACCATTGAACCGATAATTCCCAGAGATTCTATCGTTTCTTTTAATATAACCTTCATAATACCCTCCGCATCATAATAATCGTTTCCATATGAAACGAGTCTTTAATCATTATTGTAAAAACTCAGTTTGTCTCCTTCTGTTCAAGCTTTCTGAAATTCATCCACATATCAAAAAAGCCAAGTCCGATAATAAAAAAGAGAAGAATCTGTTGAACAGCGATAATGCTGTACATAAAAATTTTTAAAAATCGTGGAAACTTTTTTTTCTCAAAGTAAAAGGAAACAATTGCAATACCCTGAAAAAAATAAACGGTCATTAAAATCAATAAGCCGCTTACACTGAGCAGCCGCAAACCATTACCGGAGAAAATGAGCAGGATTCCGCATCCGATGGCAAACCAGACCAGATATTCCGGTGCTTTCCATTGATTCAGAGGCCCGAAATGATAAAAATTCAACCGGCTGCGGGCTTCCAATGTTTTTGAAAGAAGCAGGTTCAGCCATACCATGACCAGCGTAAGCGAAATGACAATGGCCGGAATCAATCGCACCAGATCATACTGGATACGATCAAAATTGTCTGAAAACATCTTGATGCTCTCCATGGACATGCCCATGTTTTCATACAATTTCAGGGTAAGCTCAAGATTTTTCAGCACCTGCTCATTTACAAAAGCAAACATTCCCAGGTTCAACTGACTACTGTAAAAAAACAATCCGAATAAATATGCTGTCAGCGCCACAAGTACTGAAAAGATAACCATTATTTCAACCGGAAGTTTCCGGTTGAAACTTTCTCCCATCGCATAACCCAGAAGGAACAATCCAGATAGAAAGAAAGTATCGATCAGGATTGCGTTTGATAATATTGCGATGAGAATAATTGTTGCCACGCATATTGTAGTGGAGTGCTTGCCAAATCTGACCCGGGTGAATAAACCCGCTTGCGGAAGTGCCAGAAAACAGATAAACGGCAAAAAATTCGAGGCAATAACAGCAATACCGGTTACAAGTAAACCGAAAGTAATTGTCCTTGCCGCTTTGCCGTTATCCATCTGAGGCACAATCCTCATTCTCCTTACACGATGTGATGTTTTATAATAATTCTAAAGGTCCAGTGTACCAACAAAAGGCAGCAAGGCGATTGTTCGTGCCTGCTTGATTGCAACTGTAAGCGCCCGCTGGTGTTTTGCACAAGTACCGGAAATACGTCTTGGGATAATCTTTCCACGTTCAGTAATAAAATACCTTAATGTTCGTGAATCTTTATAGTCAATACTTAAAGTGCTGTCTGCACAAAATCTACATACTTTTCGTCGATGGAAAAAATTTTTTTTCTTTCGAAATTTTGTTTCGGCCATTTGTCTACTCCTCTGTTAAAAATTCAGTTTCTGTTTCTGCACTTTCAATATCACCTGAATCATTTCCTGCAGATTCCAACCGGGCAGCCTTTGCTGCTGCTTTTGTTTCAGCCTCTTTGGCGATCTCCTGTTTGACCTTTTCAGGGTCCGCATCGTTGTCAAGAACGATGGTCATGAATTTACTGACCCTGTCATCAATCCGGAATGATCTTTCCAATTCAGCCACCAGGCTCCCTTCACTGCAGTAATCAAGTCTGACATAATAGCCGCGACCTTTTTTCTTGATCTCATAAGCAAGCTTCTTCAGGCCCCAGTCATCAAACAGCACAAGAACCCCCTTATGATTTTTGATCAGATCCTTTGTCTTTTCAAAAAGCTGTTTCCGATCATCCTCGGACAAATCCGGATCGGAAATAAAAATCGTTTCATACCTTCTCATAAAACCTCCTTTTGGCTGTATAGCCCCTCCAAAAATTTGCAGGAGCAAGGAACAATATTAACTACGTGAAATAAAATTTTTGTTAATAACACTTTATCTTGTCCAATGTCAATATTCTTTTATTCTCTTTCCCTTAAACTGCAAATGATATCAACCGCTTTTATTGCTATTATGATCTGTTAAAATAAATGTCCGGGTGTACAGACTCCAAAACACTTCGCACAGCTCCGGCCAGTTCGTGGAGCAAAATAGGTTTATGCCGATATGTTTCCGTGGATTCCCTTAAAGTCCGGGTTCGCGCATCCACCGGTTTTTCCAGATTCTGGATGTAATGGAGCATGCGTTCCTCAATCTTTTTCTTTTTTTTGAGCATTTCTCCCTGGCTTTTAATTCCTGTCTTCTGGGCTGGAATTATCTTGATATTTCTTTGGTTTGAGCGTAAGAATCTCTGAAAATGAATTTGGATCGAACAAAGGCATTCAGGCAGACCGACTTTCCGCTGGCGCTCCAAGGCGACAGATGATGCCTGGCGTTGCTTGTGGCAATTACACAAACGTAAGGTGATTATGGCGATTCTCCTGTTCATCGTTGGGTTAGTCTTTCTAATTATCGGTGCGGAAGCTTTAGTACGGGGCTCATCCCGCTTGGCGGCTGTTCTTGGCATATCACCATTGGTCATCGGGCTGACGGTAGTAGCGTTCGGCACCAGTTCGCCTGAGCTCGCGGTAAGTGTCAAATCAGCGCTATCTAACCAGGCTAGTATTACCGTGGGAAACGTTATCGGAAGTAATATTTTCAACGTCCTCTTCATTCTTGGTCTTTCAGCGTTGATTGTACCGCTAGTCGTATCGCAACAACTGGTGCGGCTTGATGTGCCTTTGATGATAGCGCTCTCCGTTATTGTTCTGATCCTTTCGCTGGATGAGAACCTCAGTCGCGCGGATGGTCTCATGCTGGTCGCAGGTCTCGCTATTTACCTCTGGTTTTTGATTCACCAGAGCCGCAGAGAAAGCGCAGAAGTGAGAGAGGAGTATGCCAAGGAATTTGGGACGGAGCGGTATGCAAAAAGTAGCTGGGTTAAAAACATAGTCTTGATCCTTGGCGGTCTCGCACTATTAGTGCTCGGCTCGCACTGGCTTGTCGACAGTGCAGTGTCCTTTGCCCAATATCTGGGAGTCAGCGAATTGGTTGTGGGATTGACGATTGTCGCAGCAGGTACATCCCTGCCTGAAGTGGTTACCTCAGTCATCGCGACTATTCGCGGAGAACGCGACATCGCTGTTGGCAATGTCGTCGGTAGCAGCATCTTCAATATTATGGCAGTTCTTGGATTGGCCGGTATCGTTGCGCCTACAGGCATTGAGGTTTCAACTGCAGTTATCAGATTCGATATGCCCGTCATGATCGTGTCAGCGTTGGCATGCCTGCCCGTATTTTTTACAGGTGGCGTAATTAGCAGACAGGAAGGTGCGTTATTACTGGGGTACTACGTGGCCTACACGCTGTACCTCGTCTTGGCTGCATCTCACCATGATGCTTTGCCAAGGTTCAGTGCAGTCATGCTGTACTTCGTGATTCCGCTAACTGTGGT
>CAMBQS010000160.1 GCA_945870015.1 Desulfocicer vacuolatum DSM 3385 | reverse complement strand
AGACACTGGGCTGCAAAAAAAATTACCGGTATCTATGCTATTTCAAACCGTCTGACCATTCACGACAAATGGGATATCGCGTCCAAAGATCTGGTTTCTTATGCAATTCAAAAAAAATGGTGCAAATCCAAATCTGATTTTTCCTTTGCAAGGTGCTATTCCGATATCCTGTTTACCGGATTCAGCTTCAGCAGATACCGTCAACACCGTGCGCTTCATCTGCTCGGTTCCAGGTTAAACCGGATTGGTATTGCAGACATGGCGGAAATTCTGCGCGATCACGGGGATTCCGGCCCGGAATGGAGACCGGACAGGGAGCTGGCTCGATCCCACATCTGCAACCACGCAGGTTTCGGGCCTGTCCGGATCAGCCAGACAACCGGCTCCATGATCTCCCGTCTGACAAAAGAAAACGCTCTGCATTTTGTCACTGCCACGGCTGCGCCATGCACAAGCATCTTCAAACCAATCTGGGTGGACACGGAATTCCCTCCGGAATACAAGGCGCCTTCCCGCTATTTTGACGCAGAATCCCTGTTCTGGAATCACGAACTTCTCCACAGGGCGCTGCTGAATGATTTTCAACCTATGCTCTCCAACTACAGAAAAGAACGGGATAGCCTGGAAAACGATTTTTTCACAAACGCCATACCGGAAACGGAAAAAGATGTCGGTTCCCGGAAACAATTTGTCGCGGATTGTTATCACCGTTCGATTGAAAGCGAAAAAAAATGGATCATGCAGCTTCAAAAGCAGGATGTAAAAAGGAAAAGCGGATGGTTATATTCAGCCGCTTGGAAAAAACACAGTCAACAGGCTCAGTTCCCGATGCCATGAGATCCTAATGAAACAGAAAAAAACAAAATGGCTGATACTCTTATCTGTCGTGATCCTGGCGGCGATCGCAACCATATCCAGTTGGGATGAACTGGGAATACAGGAAATTCCATTACAGATATTACAGCAGAAATATGAAACCCCGGAATCCCGGTATGTTTCGATCAATGGGACATCCATACACTATCTGGACCAGGGAAAAGGACCCGTTATCGTTGCCCTGCACGGCACGGTCGATTCCCTGCATACCTGGGATGAGTGGGCCAAAAAGATGACCCCACATTACCGGATCGTGCGGATGGACATACCCGGATTCGGGCTGACCGGCCCGGTCAGGGAAGGGGGATACTCAAAAGAGATGTTCACCGGTTTTCTACATGCATTTCTCAACGAGCTGAAGATTGAAAAATGCATCCTTACCGGGAACTCTTTAGGAGGTGCCATTGCCTGGAATTTTGCCGTCCAATACCCCGAAAAGGTAAGCCAACTGATCCTGATCGATCCGGCCGGATATCCCATGGAAATCCCCTGGCCCCTCAATCTCGCTGAAACACCCGGCATCCGCCATATCGCAAGGTTTATCACACCCCGATGGATTTTTCAGATGAGCCTCCGGCAGGTCTTTGGAGATCCATCCAAGGTTACCGACGAGCTCGTGGATCAATTCTACGAACTCAATCTCCGCCCCGGCAACCGGGACGCACTGCTCAAGATCATGGATTCCCTGAAAAAACTGAATCAGGACCCCATGTTCAGCAAATCCATTACCAAAATACAGACGCCGACACTCCTGCTCTGGGGCCAAAAAGACACCTGGATTCCGGTTTCCCATGTATCCAGGTGGAAGCAGGATGTTCCAGGCATCCATACGATTTTATATGAAAACACCGGCCATGTGCCGCAACTCGAAATTCCGGATCAGGTCGCACAGGACATGCACAAATGGATATCCGGGAATCAGGAGAAAATCACAGATCAGGGAAAAGGAATGTGGTTCATTATCGCCGCCGGAATCCTGATATTCCTCTTTTTGTTTTCACGGATCCTGAAAAAAAAGGTTGAATGATTTCCAAAGATTCTACTTAACACATCGAAGTTACATACTAATCCACCATCGAGGGGGGCCAGGGGGGTGTTGTAACTCCCACTCCCATCCCACAAATTAATAAACATCAACCGGAAAGCGCATCTTTCCACTGACAAACAACCAAAAAATATCGCAAACCAACGGGTTTTAAAAGTTCCTTAATATAATGGGGGGGGAAACTATTGACATGTGATTTTGTATCCAATATGTCACTTTTTAAGGTGTCAAAAAAGATACATTAAAATTCTATTTAAAACGATAGAGCCAATTTCAAAACGATTGAAAAGCGTCACGCCGGCGAAAGCCGATGTCCAGAAAAGAACTGAAAATACTGGATAGTGTTACGCTTTACTTCGTGTTCGGCATTCGCCGGAACTACAACAACAGACTTTTGAAATTGGCTCGGTTGAATTTGGATTAATCAGACGCGGAATAGGTACAGGATACACCGCTTGCCAGTATACCCCTGATATTGTCAAGGATACTGCAAGTATCAAAGCATTTGGGGAATTGATCTCTTTGTTCACAATATTTACAAGGGCTTTGAATCAGCAGGCCGATTTCAAAATCAAATTTATCCCGATTTTTTGTCATTTTTTCCATTATTTTGGATGATTGTGTTCTTGAAATCATAGTTCGAACAGAGCAGATCATCAAAAACAGGTATCAAACCGTAATCAAATCTCACTTCATATTTTGAAAGATTATCATATCATTTCATTGCAAACAAGGCTAAATCTAAAGTTGGAAATCAATTTCAACCTGACAGCATAATTGTTTCTTGACAGTTTTGGTGGTAGCTTTTACATTTCGATTTTGGCAATTGATTGAAACCGAAAAATTTTTCCAGAACAGACAACATCAGCGAATGTGATTCAAGACGATGTCTCAATAAAAATTATTTTTTTAAATGAGCTTGTTCCGGTTTCCCGGGTAAGGAGAAATAAAAAATGAATATCGGCAAGACATATTCAAGAGCTTCCTTCATCAGTATCTTTCTGGTAATCGTGCTTCTTCTGGCATTGGTGGACGCTGCCTTTTATTTCGGCATGAATACGATTTTTTCAAAATTGACCATCTCCATAAAAGCCGGAACCGGAAAAACCGATTTACCTGGTTTAATGGAAAAGATCGTCCATACGGAGAATCTTTTACGATACTATTTCATACCGGTTTCAGCCGGTGTTTTTCTCTTGTTCGGATTGCTCCTCTGGCTGTATCTGAGATCCTTTTACGGAAAACTTGAAGCCCATACAAGACCTCAGAAAATTCAATCAAAACAGGATGATGAGGAACAAAAAGCCGCTGAAAGAAAAAGGAATGAACTGAATCATCAGCGATTGTTTCTTCATCTTTTGACCGTGTTTCAACGGGAAGGCAGACTGATTGATTTTTTTTCCGAAAATCTGGAACTGTACGAAGACTCTCAAATTGGAGCGGCAGTAAGAAACATTCATGAGAACTGTAAAAAAACCATGGCCAAGTATATGACCTTGAAATCGGTACTGGAACAAAATGAAGGGGAATCTGTCACGGTTGAACCAGGATTCGATCCCGGCAGCATTAAGCTGACCGGTAATGTATCCGGAGAACCTCCTTTTACAGGCACATTACGCCACCGGGGTTGGCGGGTTTCAAAACTGGATCTCCCCAAATTGTCGGATACCGGCAGGTTACAGGCCATATCTCCGGCAGAAGTTGAAATTCAATGATTTTTTGACAAAGGAGATTTGCTTGTCTGACCCTTCCTATATTATCGGCATTGATCTGGGAACAACCAATACGGTTGTCGCCTACACCTCAACGGATTTTCAAAAAGGTCGCAGGCCTGAAATACGGATTTTTAACATTCCGCAGATTGTCGGCGATGCGGTGATTGAGGAGAGAAACCATTTACCCTCCTTTATTCTTGTTCCAAAGGAATACCAGGTTTCGAAAGAATCCTTACATATGCCGTGGAATAAGGAAGAGCAGTTCTGTCTTGGCGAGTTTGCACGGGATCGTGGAGAGGAATTACCGGATCATCTGATCTCTTCGGCAAAATCCTGGCTCTGCCATGAAATGGTAGACCGGAACAAACCGATTCTGCCATGGAATTCCAGGAAAGATCAACTCAAGATGTCTCCTGTTGAGGCTTCTTCCCGGATTCTCTGCCATATCCGGGATGCATGGAATCACACAATGGCCGCAAACGATCAAAGGCACAGGATCGAAGCACAGGAAATTTTTCTTACCGTGCCGGCTTCTTTTGATGCAGTAGCAAGAGATTTGACGGTAAAAGCAGCACAAATGGCGGGTCTTTCCAATATTACACTCCTCGAAGAACCCCAGGCTGCTTTTTACGCCTGGATTGAAAGCAATGGAGACAAGTGGCGTGAAACCATCACCAGAGGCGATCTGATTCTGGTTTGTGATATCGGAGGCGGAACCAGTGACTTCAGCCTGATCAAGGTTTCGGAACAGGAAGGAGAGCTTGTTCTGGAACGGATTGCCGTAGGTGACCATCTTCTTGTCGGCGGGGATAACATGGATCTGACCCTCGCTTATACGGTAGCAAACAAACTGGCAAAGAACGGTATAAAGATCGATTCCTGGCAGATGCGCGGTCTGACTCATAGTTGCCGGGTCGCCAAGGAAAAGCTGCTTACTGAAAACGGGCCGACATCCTGTTCCATTAACATATTGGGAAGAGGAAGCAGTCTGATCGGCAGTACCATTAAAACTTCACTTGAAAAAGAAGAAGTGATCAAGGTTCTTGTGGACGGCTTTTTCCCGTTCTGTGACAGATCGGATAAACCCGCCGGAAGCAGGAAGATCGGCCTTCAGGAACAAGGACTTTCCTTTGAGGCTGATCCGGGTGTAACCCGGCATCTGGCAAAATTTCTTTCCCGGAAGATCGATGATCCGGTCCAAGCCCGGTTTCCAAATGCTGTATTGTTTAATGGCGGTATCATGAAGGCGGATTCAATCCGGAGAAGGATTCTGGATGTTCTCTCCGCCTGGAATCAAACATTGGAAATTTCGGAAGCGGGTGGCCCAACAGGAACGCGGGAACTGAAGTCGGATGATTTTTATCTGACTGTCGCAAAAGGTGCGGCATATTACGGCCTTGTCAGAAGAGGGGAAGGAATAAGGATCAGAAGCGGACTTGGCCGTTCCTACTACATTGGAATTGCAGCCTCCATGCCTGCGATTCCCGGCATGCCGGCACCTATGAAAGCATTATGCGTTGCGCCTTTTGGAATGGAGGAAGGGTCATTTATTCGAATCGAGGACCCGGAATTTGTAGTCTGGATCGGAGAACCGGTTCAGTTTGATCTTCTGGGATCATCTCTGAGAACAGATGATCAACCCGGAATGGTGATTGAAGAATGGAATGAAGGAGAGATCGAATCGGTTGCAACCATTGAAACCCTTCTTGAGGGGAATCCGGGGAAAACCATTCCTGTATTTTTAGAGATCGAGGTCACGGAAACAGGAATATTGTCATTTAGGTGTGTTTCACGGGAAAACGGCCGGAAATGGAATTTTGAATTCAATGTAAGGGAGAAAGAGAACATTGCAGTTTGAAGGCAGAAGATACATAATCGGAATTGATCTTGGCACAACCAACTCCGCAGTTTCCTATGTGGATCTGGAAGCACATGAGAAAGAAGGCAGCAGATCCATCTGTCTTTTCAACGTTCCCCAACTGGTTGGACCCGGCGAGTTCAAAGGACATCCTGTTCTTCCGTCTTTTCTCTATATTCCAGGGTCTTATGATATTGCGAGTTCTGCCGTATCCATTCCCTGGGAATCTGAAGTCACTTCTTTTGCGGGCGTATTCGCACGGGATCACGGAGCCAAAGTACCGGCACGGCTGGTGGCATCCGCCAAGAGCTGGCTCTGTCATGGAGATGTTGATCGGCGGGCAAAAATTCTGCCCTGGGGGTCCGGAGAGGAAATCCGCAAGGTGTCACCGGTTCAAGCAACCAGCGCATATCTTTCCCATATTAAAAAAGCCTGGAATTCAAAATGCGGTGAGGATGAAGAACATTATCTGGAAAATCAACTGATCATCCTGACCGTGCCTGCATCTTTTGACGAGGTTGCCAGGGATCTCACGGTAGAAGCAGCCCGACTGTCCGGACTGAATCAGATCACCCTGATCGAAGAACCGTTGGCTGCTTTTTACTACTGGCTCATCAAACATGAGAAGAACTGGGATCAGTTTGTGAAACCCAATGAACTGATTTTAATTTGTGATGTAGGTGGTGGTACAACAGACTTTACCCTCATATTTTTGAAAGAAGTTGATGGATCTCCCCGATTTGAGCGGATAGCCGTAGGCGATCATCTGATTCTTGGAGGAGACAATATTGATCTTGCACTTGCCCATCAGGTTGAGATGGCTTCCGGGAAAAAAAAGATATCCCTGAACCAGGACCGGTGGAAAACCCTTTGTCACCAGTGTCGTCAAGCCAAGGAAAACATACTGAACAACCTGATGGAATCCGTAAGAATTACCGTTATGGGGGAGGGAAGCAGTTTGATTGCCGGAACCCTTTCTGCTGAACTGAATCGGAAGAATCTGGAAAAAACCATAATAGACGGGTTTTTCCCGCTGGTGAAAAATCACACCGGGACGTCCGTAAAAACCAAAAAAGGAATCACGGAATTCGGCCTCCCATATGAACAGGATCCGGCAATCACCCGTCACCTGGGTGAGTTCCTTGAACGCCATCAGGAAGATGTCAAAAGTAACGGCCTGGATCGAAAACCGATTCCGGATTTGATTCTCTTTAACGGAGGCTCCTTAAAATCACCGGTTATCCAGGAGAGGATTCGTCAAGCCATCCGATACTGGTTTGAAGTGGAAGATGAATCGATTCCAAGGATACTGGAAAACCCGGAACCGGATCTTGCCGTTGCCCTTGGCGCTTCCTACTATGGAATGGTAAAAACCGGAAAAGGGGTTCGTGTGGGAAGCGGAAGCCCCCGCGGGTATTATCTCGGTGTGGCTACGCAGGAAGGAGAAACAAAAAAACATGCGGTCTGTCTGGTGGAAAGAGGTCTGGATGAAGGAACCCATATCCAGCTTCCGGACAGACAGTTTGAAGTCCTTGCCAACCAGCCGGTCATTTTTGATATATACAGCTCCAGCTACCGATCCGGAGATAAAAAAGGGGATATTGTTCAGATTGATGATTCATTTTCAACGCTTCCGCCGATTCAAACCATTGTTCAATTTGGGAAAAAAGGAGTCAAAACCACGCTTCCGGTAACCATTGAAGCGGATTACACGGAAATCGGAACATTATCCCTGTGGTGCAGTTCTCAGATCAGCAAGCATCGATGGCAGCTTCAATTCCAGTTACGATCCCGGGAATTGGAAGCAGATGTTGCAGATTCCGAGGTTTTTGATTCAGAGGTAATAGAAACTGTCTGTATGGAAATTAAAAAAGCCTTTTCAGATCAAAAAGACAAAAAAAGTCTCGAAGGCTTGTCAAAAATGATTTCCACACGGGTCGACAGGCCTAAAGATGACTGGCCGCTTTCTTTTATCCGGAGGATTTCAGACGAACTGATTACCGGCAGATCCTTTCGGAAACTGTCACCACTGCATGAGCACAGATGGCTGAACCTGGCCGGTTTTACCATGCGGCCTGGCTTTGGCGATGGA
>CAMBQS010000159.1 GCA_945870015.1 Desulfocicer vacuolatum DSM 3385 | reverse complement strand
ATCCCGATCCGGATCGGGATCAGTGCGTGTCTGATCGGAGAGAAAGTCCGCTGGAACGGTGGGCACTGCCGGGACCGGTTTCTTACCGATACACTGGGAGAGTATCTGGAATATGTGCCGGTCTGTCCTGAGGTGGAATGCGGTCTTGGGATTCCACGGGAAACCCTCCGACTGACGGGAGATCCGGATTGCCCGCGTCTGGTCACGTCAAAGACCAAAAAGGATCTTACCGGAAAAATGGAGCGTTGGGCTCAAAACCGGGTCAGAGAGCTGGAAAAGGAGGGCCTTTGCGGATTTATTTTTAAAAAGGATTCCCCCAGCAGCGGTCTACACAAGGTCAAGGTGTATAATGAAAAGGGAGGTTTTCTGAAAACCGGGACTGGTCTGTTTGCACGGGCGTTTGTCAATCATTTCCCGTTGATTCCGGTAGAGGAGGAAGGCAGGCTGAATGACTTGCCGTTGCGTGAAAATTTCATTGAATGCATTTTTACCCTGAAAAGGTGGCGGGATACCTTGAATCAGGAAAAAAGCATGGGTTCTCTGGTGGCCTTTCATACACAGCACAAATTGCTGATACTGTCCCACAGCCAAGTGCACTATCGGGTCATGGGCAAACTGGTCGCGGACGGGAAAAAAATGGATCTCCATGAGTTGTACAAAAGATATGAAGAAAATCTGGTTGCGGCATTGAGATTGAAGACAACTGCCAAAAAACATATGAACGTGTTGCAGCATATGATGGGATATTTCAAGAATCAATTGACCGGGGATGAAAAAAAAGAGCTGCTGGAAATTATGGATGATTACCGTGCGGGAAATTCACCTCTGATTGTTCCGGTTACCATGATCAATCATTATATCCGGAAATATGGACAGCCTTATCTGAGTCAGCAGATATACCTGAAACCTCATCCGGTTGAGCTGAAATTACGCGCTTTTTTATAAAATGAGAGGAAGTGCGGATATCCATAATCAATTCCAGCGAGGTTGTACTGAAAAAAAAGGACACAATGGGAAAAGCCATCAGCCTGTTTGACAGGACAATTCTGGATTCAGTTTAACAGATGATCGGAAGATAGAATCTCTTCCTGCTGCATTTTCCGGAAAAAGTGATTGTAGATCTTCATGGTTTTCTGTACCACGATCTCTTCTGCAAATTCATTGACGACAATTTCACGGTTTCTTTTTCCCATGCTCATTCTTTTTTCTTTGTGGCTGGCCAGATGTTTTATCGCCTCTGCCAATGCTTTTGAGTCATAGGGGGGGATCAGAAAACCATTTTCATTGTTTTTTACAATCTCACGGCAACCTGGGACATCGGTTGCAACAATGGCCCGGCCGCATGAGGCTGCTTCCAGCAAGACCTTGGGCAGTCCTTCCCGGTAGGATGGCAGGACAACGATATTGGCGTTGGCAAATATTTCCGGTATCTCATCACTGTGGTTTTTCCATTCAACGATTCCGTCCTGACTCCATTGCTCCAGAACTTTTTTCGGGATAGACATTGGATTTTCCGGGTCTGGATCACCAATCAGTAAAAAACGATATTGCATGCCCTGTTCCCGGAGTTGTTTGGCTGCATCAATATATTCGCCAACTCCTTTGTCCCAGAGCATTCTGGAAGCCAGCACAATACAGGGGGTGCCATTTTTTTCCGGCGTATTTTTGTAAACCGATGTATCCACGCCCGAACCCCGAATGATGACCGTCCTTTTTTTCTTGAGTATTTTTGAATTGATGAAAAGGTTCAAATCATCCGGATTTTGAAAAATTCCGATTGTATTTTCAGGAAGAAAAGCGGTTTTATAAGCGAGCTGGGCAATTTTCCGGATCAAGGATGATTTCTTCCCCTGAGCCACAAAAATAAAACCGAGTCCGGCAATCGCATTGACGATAAACGGAACCTTTGAGATTTTGGCAGCCCATGAACCATACAGCACCGGCTTGATGGCAACATGATGGACAATGTCCGGTTTTTCTTTCCGGTATATTTTGACAATCTCAAGAAATCCCTGCAACTCTTTGATCAGTCTTTTGTTTTTTCTTTCCAGACGGATTGGAATCAGTCTGAATCCTTCCTGTTCAATGCTCTCTTTGTGGTCATGAACCCTTGTGGCAATCAGTACTTCAAATCCTGAGTCGCGCGCAGCACGCGCCAGCGGCAGCCGATGGGACCAGAAATACCAGTCTTCGGTGATCAGGAACAGGATTTTCGGTCTGGAATCCTTGCGTTCAATTTTCTCCTGCCGGAAGAGCCGGAGTAGGGATAACAGCAGCAGCCGCGAGGAGAGCCCCAGAAAAAGCGACGGTTTCAGGATGATGGATGGCCATGCCTTATATTTGATGAAATACAGATAACAGCTTTTATGAAATTCATACATGGACTTGATCGGTCTTTTGTTGCTGCTTCCGCCGACAAAATGCACCATCTGTATTTTGGGATAGTATACGATTTTCCACCCTTTCATCCACATGCGTTTGCACCAGTCAACATCCTCCCAGTACATGTAAAATCTTTCATCCAGAAGGCCGACATCGTTCAGCGCTTCTCTTCGGATCACCATGCAGGCGCCGGATATCCAATCCACTTCAACCGGTTGGGTTCCATTGATCTTTTTGGTGAGGATGTTATTCCGTGTGATCCAGTTGTTGGGGAACCATTTTGACAGAAAAGAGGTTCTTCCGAAAAAACCGGAGAGCGGGGTTGGAAAAGCCCTGGCTGAACCCTGAATCGATCCGTCATTATTGTATATTTTGGGACCGACAATACCGATTTCCGGATTTTCTTCCATATACTGAAGAGCGGTCTGAAAGAAACCTTTCTGGATAATGGTATCCGGGTTGATAATCATGACATAGGGCGAGCTGCTTTTTTGGATGGCATTGTTTATCGCTTTCGCAAAACCGATATTCTGGGAATTGATCGTAAGCTGAACCTCCGGGAAGCTTTTCGTAATCTCTTCAACTCCATCATTGGAAGCATTGTCCTGGATAAAAATCCTAACCGGATACTTGTTTATATCATTATATATAGATTTCAGGCTTTTAAGCAAAAAACTGGTGCTTTTATAGTTAACGATGATAATATCCAGAATAGATTGATTCATTTTCATTCACAGATCCAGCTTGATTTCTAATTAATGGTCATGTTGCTCGTAAGATCTTCTTTGATATATTACTTGGATTGTGGAATCAATCATAAATTGCATATCCGGTTCAGATAAGGGTCAGCCTGCTTTTTGACCCTGACTTATTTTTTTAATCGCTTTGAAATCAGCTCATGGGGTCTGTCAGGCTTTCCCTTCAGAACCCAACACATCGATATTTTTATGTTTATATAACTCTTTCAATGCGTCTCTGGCTGGCCCTAAGTATTTTCGTGGATCAAATTCGCCTGGTTTTTCAGCAAACACCTTACGAATCGCAGCCGTCATGGCCAGACGACCATCAGAGTCGATATTGATCTTGCAGACTGCGGATCTGGAAGCAGCGCGCAACTGTTCTTCCGGGATACCGATGGCAGCATCCATTTTGCCGCCGTATTGTGTAATGATTTTCACAATATCTTGCGGAACAGAGGAAGAACCGTGCAACACAATGGGGAAACCTGGAATTTTCTTTTCGATTTCAGCCAGGATATCCAGTCTTATTTTTGGATCTGTGCCGGGTTTGAATTTAAAGGCACCATGGGAAGTGCCGATCGAAATGGCCAGACTGTCTACGCCGGTTTTCTTTACAAAATCTTCCACTTCTTCCGGTCGCGTATATGTATGATGCTCAGCGGAAACTTCATCTTCTACGCCGGCCAGCACGCCAAGTTCGCCTTCCACAGATACATCATGCCTATGGGCATATTCGACAACTTTTTTGGTTACAGCGACATTCTCTTCATAAGACAAATGCGATCCATCGATCATAACAGAAGAAAAACCAGTATCAATACAGCTTTTGCAAAGCTCAAAAGAATCACCGTGATCCAGATGCAATACAATTGGAATTGCATAGCCCAGTTCTTTTGCATAGGCGACAGCACCCTCCGCCATGTAACGCAACAGGGTCTGATTGGCATATTTCCGTGCGCCGGAGGATACCTGAATAATCACCGGGGATCTGGTTTCCACACAGGCTTGAATAATCGCCTGCAGTTGTTCCATATTGTTGAAGTTATAAGCTGGGATCGCATAACCGCCTTTTACCGCTTTCTGAAATAACGCTTTTGAATTTACCAGACCAAGCTCTTTATAGCTTATCATAAATGGTATCTCCTTTTTTCTATCGAGGGTTTTAATGTTTATATCAGGGAAAAAACAGGAAGGTATAGGAATAAGCCCTTGCTTTTCTTAAAGATGATTATATTTCAATGCTGTTGGTGTGTCAACACCATTGTTTAGACAACAAGATGAGTGCTGCCTGAACACTCCCCGCAAGCAGATACCGGTGAATAAAAGCTTAACCATCCTGAATGTTACAGCTTGGGCAGGTATCGATCGATTTCAAATTTGCTGACATGCATTCGATACAGGTCCCATTCAATTTTTTTGTTTTCAATAAATTTTGCGTGAACGTGTTCGCCCACTATTTTTTTGACCAGACTGCTTTTTTCCGTGAGCTGGATGGCAGCGTAGAGGTTTTCCGGAAGGTCCGTGATTCCATGTTTTTTTCGTTCCTGGGCTTTCATTTCATAAATGTCTTCTTCAACAGGCGCCGGAAGAGGATATTTATTTTCAATCCCTTCCAGACCGGCTCCCAGCATGACTGAATACGCCAGATATGGATTGCACGCCGGATCAGGAGACCGGAATTCAATCCGGGTGGCTTTTTCCTTGCCGGGTTTGTACATGGGTACGCGAATCATGGCCGAACGATTCCGTCTGGCCCAGGATACATAACAAGGGGCCTCATATCCGGGAACAAGCCGTTTGTAGGAGTTGACCCATTGATTGGTGATTGCCGTGATCTCCGGTGCATGTCGCATCAAACCGGCGATGTAATGTTTCGCCAGGTCGGACAGATGATATGGATCAACGGTATCGTGAAACGCATTCCGCTCCCCTTTGAAAAGGGATTGATGAACATGCATTCCGCTTCCGTTTTCACCGCCGATCGGTTTGGGCATGAACGTGGCATAACGGTCGTTCTGTCTGGCAATCTCTTTTACAACGATTCGATAGGTCATGGTCTTATCCGCCATTTTCAGCCCTTCATCAAACCGGAGATCGATTTCATGCTGGCTCGGGGCAACCTCATGATGGCTGTACTCAACCTGGATTCCCATGGCCTGAAGTGCAAATATGGTTTCGCGTTTCAGGGAGGCGCCCATGTCGATGGGACGGGCGTCGAAATATCCTCCTTTGTCCAGAATCCTGGGTTCGGTATCATCGTAGAAGTAGAAATATTCCAGTTCCGGGCCGATATAGAATGTATAGCCCTGATCCTTCACCTTTTGCAGCAGCCGTTTGAATACATACCGGGTGTCGCCCTCATATGGGGTTCCGTCCGGATTCAGGATATCGCAGAACAGCCGGGCTACCGGTTTTTCACCGCTCCGCCAGGGAATCAGTTGAAGTGTGGTCGGGTCTGGTTTTGCGATCATATCGCTTTCTTCAATCCTTGCAAAGCCTTCGATGGAGGAGCCGTCAAACCCCATGCCCTCGGTAAGTCCTTCTTCCAGTTCCGATGGTGTGACGGAAAAACTTTTCAGGAATCCGAGAACATCCGTGAACCAGAACTGAATAAAACTGACGTTGTTTTCTTTGACAAACCGGAGAACATCTTCTTCATTTCTGCAAATCATGGTGATCCCCCTTTTTTTAAAATGACTGGTTTAGAAATAACTGGAACCATCCCAGCAGTGGGTGCATAATTTTTCTTTCGGCAATCCAATGGCCTTGATCAGATCATCCATCCGCTGATACACCAGTGTTGTCAGAAGAAGTTTCTGCCGGATGTTTTCAATCATGGCCAGATTTTTTTCAGAATTTGTTGCTGCATACATCGCCAGATCCAGATCTTCCTTTCCTTCAATCTCCTGAATGGCTTTTCGTCCGGCAAGATCAAGGGTGGAGCGGGAGGTGGAAAAATTTAAAAACTCACACGGATAAATCAGGGTCGGGCATGCCGGCCGCATGTGGACTTCTTTAACCCCATAGTCATACAGAAGCTGAACATTGTCTTTTAATTGTGTTCCGCGGACAATAGAATCTTCACAGAACAGAATTTTTTTTCCTTGAATCAGCGACCGGACCGGAATCAGCTTCATCCGGGCAACCAGATCCCGGACTATCTGGTTTTGAGGCATAAAACTTCGGGGCCAGGTTGGGGTATATTTTACAAAAGCGCGTTGATAGGGAAGTTTTCTTTCATTTGCATAGCCCAGCGCATGGCCGATACCGGAATCCGGGATTCCGGATATAAAGTCCACTTCTACGTTGTCATTTCCGGCAAGAGCGGCTCCGCACCGATAGCGAACCTGTTCAACACTGATTCCCTCATAGGATGAGGCGGGATATCCATAGTAAACCCATAAGAACGAACAGATCTGCATTTTTTTTCCAGGCGGTTTCAGTTGTTCGTATCCCTGATCTGTAATCTGTATGATTTCACCCGGACCCAGTTCATACTCAGCCTCATACCCTAAATTCGGGAACGCACATGTTTCGGAAGATACTGCGTAGCCGGTCTGCTTTTTTCCAAGGATAAGGGGCGTCCGGCCCAGCTTGTCCCGTGCTGCAATCAGGCTATCTTCGGTCATGATCAGCATGGAGCAGGAGCCTTGAATCATCTCCTGGGCATATTGGATTCCGCTGGTAAAGGAGGACTCCTCGCAGATGAGATTTGCCACCAGCTCAGTGGGATTGATTCCCTGCGTGCTCAATTCGGAAAAATGACGTTTTTTTTGAAATGCTTTGGCCGCCAGGTCTTTCAGGTTGTTGATTTTTGCAACCGTCACGATGGTAAATCGCCCCATATGTGAACTGATAACCATGGGTTGCGAATCTGTATCGCTGATGACACCGATTCCCTGCGTGCCGCCTTTTAATCTTTGCAGATCCGATTCAAATTTGGTCCGGAAATAGGTGTTCTCAATATTGTGAATGGAACGTTCAAAAACTCCCGGGCCCTTTACGGCCATCCCGCCCCGCCGCGTTCCCAGATGGGATAAATAATCCGTTCCATAAAAAAGGTCATAGACACAATCTTCGTTCAGGGTACATCCAAATACACCGCCCATGCACTTGCTCCTTGTTCCTGTTTTTAAATCTTCAGAATTATTCTGACTCAATCCCAATACGTTGTCAGGCATGGAAAATCAAGTTGAAATAATAAAATGGATGAAAAATTAGTGATTCTGAATCCGGGAGCCGAGAGCTTTGATTCCAGGATCATTTTCGCTTTTTACGATCATTCTTATGACGCAGATCTGGGGAGAGAACGGTTGTCAAAGGTCAGTCTGCCGGACCAGTTCCGTGATCACTTCATAAATATCCTTGCGGCGACCAATGGCATAAATGATGATGGTTTTGTTTGGATCATCCACCTGATAGATAATTCTATATCGTTTTACTCGTAACGATCTGAATTGAATCAGTTCATTTTGTAAGGATTTGCCAAG
>CAMBQS010000158.1 GCA_945870015.1 Desulfocicer vacuolatum DSM 3385 | reverse complement strand
TCCAATGCGCTTTCTTTCAAGCTGAACTCTCTCCTGGCGATATCCGCCAAGCATAAATGGTTTTATTTTGATTCCAATGAGTATGATGATGAAGGGGTGCAATACCCGGCAGAATATACAGAATCCCAGTTCCTTGTATCACTCGATCTCAAGACGGATTTCAAACTGTTTTAAATCCGGAAAACATGCGCCATTCCCGGATCGGATTCCGGGAAGAGGCGACCATCTCCTCAATGAAAGGGCAAAATGTGAATGGCTGCCTTCATGCACACCTTCCCTTCACATATGCTGAACCTCCATGCTTTCTACATCCAATCCTGAAAAAAAAGATGTCATCATTATCGGAGCCGGTGCATCCGGGCTGATGTGTGCAATGGAAGCCGGCAAGCGTAAACGCAGGGTGCTGGTCATGGATCATGCCAAAAATCCAGGGCAGAAGCTTCTGATTTCCGGTGGCGGCCGATGCAATTTCACAAATTACCATATCCACGCAGGTAACTACATTTCCCATAATCCGCATTTCTGCAAGTCGGCTCTCAGCCGATATACCCAGATGGACTTTCTGGCATTATTGAAGAAGCATCAGGTATCTTTCAGCCAGAGAGAGCATGGACAACTCTTCTGTACCGGAAGTTCCCGCGAAATTTTAGATCTGCTGTTATCTGAATGCAGGGATGCCGGGGTCTCTTTTAAACTGGGTATAAAAGTGGAGAGGATTGAACAGAAAGGGGATCATGATTTTGCAGTCTATACAGATCAGGGTGATTTTTCCTGCAACTCCTTGGTTGTTGCGACCGGCGGACTCTCCCTGCCGTCAACCGGCGCGAGTCCGATAGGGTATGAAATTGCAAAACAGTTCCATATCAAGATATGGCCCCCACATGCCGGTCTGGTTCCTTTTACGCTTCAACCGGAAGATAAGGAAAACCTGTCTTCCTTGTCCGGTATTTCCGTTGATGCAACGGTCAGCAGCCGGGGACAGAGTTTCCGGGGGAATATTTTATTTACGCACCGGGGTCTGAGCGGACCGGCTGTCCTGCAAATATCCTCATACTGGCAGCCTGGTGATGAGATTACCATCAATCTGCTACCGGATATGGATCTGGTTGATGAACTGAAAGCAAAGAAGCAGCATCCTCAGCAGAAGCTGAAAACCGTACTGGCGGAATATCTGCCCAAACGTCTTGTGGCAGCACGGATCCTGAGCGATCCGGCGGAAAGACCCTTGCAGGCAATCTCTCACAGCCGGTTCAGGGAAATATCATCACAGCTTCAGCAATGGAAGATCAAACCATGCGGAACCGAGGGATACCGGACGGCCGAGATAACCGTAGGCGGTGTGGACTGCGATGCCATCTCATCAAAAACAATGGAAGCCCGCAAGGTTGCGGGACTCTATTTTATCGGGGAAGTACTGGATGTGACCGGGTGGCTGGGCGGTTTTAATCTCCAGTGGGCCTGGTCATCCGGCTGGTGCGCCGGGCAGGATGTGTAGAAATGGTTTTCCCCTTGATTGCCGAAATAAAATCCGGATTGGTGCCGCAGCAGCCTCCGATGAAATTCGCTCCGGCAGCGATCAGCTCCGGGACAAACTGGGCGAACTGATCGGGTGTGGTATCATAAACGGTTTCCCCTTTGATGACTTTCGGCATGCCGGCATTGGCTTTCATCCACAGCGGAAGATCCGTAGCAGCACGCATCCGCCGGCATATCGGAATAAATCCCTCAATTCCCTTGCCGCAGTTGGAACCGATCACATCTGCTCCGGCGGCGGTCAGCTTTTGTACTACCTCTTCGGGCGTGTTGCCCATCATGGTGCGATCTTTCTCTTTCCCGGCATCAAAAACCATGCAGGCCACCACGGGAAGACCGGTTTTTTTTGCCGCCTTAATAGCAGCCTGCGCTTCTGCAATATCCATCATGGTTTCCACAACAATAGCGTCAGCGCCGGCGTTAGCTATGGCTTCTGCCTGAACAGTAAATGCGTCTTCCAGTTCATCTGCGCTCACCTGCTTCATGATGATCATCTTTCCACTGGGGCCCATGGAAGCAAAGACACAGGCTTTGTCTCCGGCTGCCTTTTTGGAAATTTTCACACCAGCTTCGTTTATCTCTCTGACTTTATCTGCCAGCTTGTGTTTTTCAAGGATAAACCGGTTGGCGCCGAAGGTGTTGGTCAGCACAATCCGGCTTCCTGCAGCGATGTACTGCCGGGGGATATCTTCCACCTTTTCCGGATGCTCTATATTCCAGAACTCCGGGAATTCCCCTTTTTTCAAACCGCGTTTCATCAGTTCGGTGCCCCAAGCGCCATCGGTAATGATGGTTCCTTCTGTAAGAAGTCTGCTGATTAATTTATTCATGACAACCTCCATTCGTCTATTTTTTTCATCCGGATTTGAATCTACCTCTCATATTTCATTTCAAACAGATGCTCGTCATAGGCTGCCCTCCGGCCAGGGCACTTTTCCCTTGGACAGAGCCGGCAGTTGTAAAATTTTTCACCGGATTCAAATTCGATTCCGGACACGGATTTGAGCGGAACCATCAAGGCTTTTTGCGTCAGCCGGACACCGATGGTATCGCAGGATTGTCCCAGAAGCGAGAACAGATTGTGCTGTTCGGAAAGGGGCCAGTCCTCCAGGGAACCCGGGTTCATGGTCGAAGTCGTACTGGTTTTAAATTGTTCAGTAATCAGTTTTTTGAAGGCAGAAAGGGCAATGCCAAGGGCCAGCATGTTGATCGTGTCCGCCCAGAACGATTCCAGGGTATTGGTGATGGTTTTGGACCAGATGTCGAGTTCCAGGCCGCAGGTGGCGACAAATGGAAACGCACGGCGGCAGTCCCGCAGATTGACCTGAAGCACTTTACTCCGGAAGTAAACCTTGTCCAGGAGAACAGTATGATCATCTTCATGTTCAACCGCAGAAAGCTTATAGGCCACTTTTGGCCGGGCATGTTTTACGGCTGCCTGGAGAAGCAGATCCAGACGTCCTGCAAGAGTGCTGTTGGATTGAATCTTTAAAACCGGATAGAGCTGCTCCGCCCGGATGTCCAATGGGATATTATCGATAATGATCGTTTTCATGCAGATACCATTTGCATTTAAAAGTTCAGTGCTGAGATGAATTCATGGGTAAATGTCGGGTTCCGGGCAAGTTCGACTTCCGTCACCCTTTTCCGTAAATTTTCTGCTTCCCGGACAAATTGACCGGTAACACAAGCGGCTGCGGCTGCCTGAAGGCTGGTATTTCCCAGATCGCGCCAGGTTGCCCGGGAAAAATCCGGAAGAAAACCAAGCTGTCTGAAATGATCCAGATCCAGATGGGCTCCAAACGCCCCGGCAATCAACACATGCCGGACATCTTCCGCCTTGCATCCGGCCTTTTGGAGGAGAAGGCGTGCAGATGACAGGCAGGCGGCTTTTGCCAGTTGCAGGTTGCGGATATCTTTTTGAGAGACAACGATATCATTCCAGAGATGAATCTGTTTTGATGTTTTTCCGTGTTCCAACCGTGCCGGTGCCGGGAGATGCCTTTGGTTCAGATCAGCTACAATGGCTCCGTTTTTTGAAATCAACCCCTCGGACAAAAAGAGGGCAGTCAGATCAATCAGGGCTGTTCCGGTCAGACCGGTTGGCGGACCTTGTCCGATCATGCTGAAGACCAGTTCTTCTAAATCGAGCCGGACATGCGTGACAGCACCCTCATCCGCCGTCATGCCGCAGGAGATGTTCATCCCTTCCAACGCCGGGCCCATAGCGCAGGAGGCTGCGTATATTTCTTCGGGCGCACAGATCAGAAACATCTCGCCGTTGGTGCCAAGATCAATAAAAAAAGTGTTTTCAGAAAATTCTTTCTGATGGCAAAGTGTCAGTCCGCCCAGGAAATCCCCGCCCAGAAAAGCGCTGACAGCCGGGATGGCCGATATCCGGGCATGGGAAAAAAGCAGGTTGTTATCTTCTCCTGGTACTGCATCATGAAAATCAAGATGTTTTGCCGTAAACGGGTATCGTCCCAGACCGGACACGTCCAAGCCAAAAAGCAGATACATCATGGTGGTGTTGCCGGAAAAGACAATTTTTTCAATGCAGAAATCCGGCAAATTCATGGACTGGAGCGCTCTTTTGATAGCCGTAAAAATGCCCTGGCAGATCATGCGGGTCATAGACTTCCGGGATTCCGGATCTTTGGCTGCGGCAATTCTGCTGATGACATCATGGCCGAACCGCCTCTGGGGATTTAAAAAATGATCCAGATGATATTCCATGCCATGGCTTACATCCACAAGAGCAAGACGGACAGAAGTCGTTCCGACATCCACGGCAATGGCATAGTGGTTTTTTTGGTTTACGGCCGGATATGTTTTCGGGCCGGTATATTGGCTTTCATGGATCGAAACACTGACATCTCCGGAAAGTTTTGTCTGGCATGCCAGCCGGATGCCGGGTTTATTTCCAATGGCTTTTATTTCCGCATCTGTTTTATCGGAAAGCACGCCTTCAACGTGGGTCCGGCATTTGCCGCAGATCCCTTTGCCGCCGCAGGGGGTTTTCATGATGATTCCCATTTCCAGCAGTGCATCCAGAAGAAGTGTGCCTTCCGGAAAATTTCCGGTCTGATCGCCGGGTATGATCCTGACAGAAATCATTGACGGCTTTTTCAGGAGGCTGCTGAAAATTTGTCAAAAATTTTAACCGCCTGGACTGCGGTTTCGCCGTAAGCGTCCGCACCCATCTCATTCTTCAACTGTTCCGAAGTGCAGGCTCCGCCGATGACGACTTTTACTTTGTCTTTCCATCCTGCTTCCCGGATGGAATCGACAACTTCCTGGATGCTGCCGACCATGGTACTCAGCAGAGCGGAAAGCCCAACCAGCCTGGCTCCTGTTGATTTAATCGCCGCCATGATTTTTTCAGCCGGAACATCCACGCCCAGATCAATGACTTCATAACCATTGACATGAAGCAGCATTCCGACAATATTTTTTCCGATCTCATGGATATCGCCTTCTACGGTTGCAAGGATCACCTTTCCTTTTTGTCCGGCTGCGCCGGGATCCAGTTTCGCCTCCAGCAAGGGCATGGCTTCCTTGACCACTTCTCCGGCCATGATCAGATCGGAAAGGAAATAGGTGCCGTTTTCAAACTGTTCTCCGACCTGTGCCAGTCCTTTGCTGATGCCTTTTTCAATGATTTCCAGCGGCGTTATTCCTTCATTCAGGCAGTCCTGAACCAGCCCCTTTATATCGTCAAGCAGAAGATCATTGACAGCCTTTTGAACGCTGATAATCGATTCTTTCATTCCCTGTCTCTCCATTTAAAAAGTAAAACAAAAGTCCAGTCAGCTACTATATGGTAATCGGATACTTCCCGTATCGGGCCACCGCCTCCAGCATGATCTTTAATTTGCCGGCGGGAATTGAACTCAAGCTGTGAACCGGTGCGATCAGAAACCTGCCGCCAGGGCCCAGATGGGTTATCAGTTTTTTGACTTCCGCATCAATCTCCTCGTCTTTTGAACGATCCGTAAGCAGATAATCGACCCCCACGCCGCCGACGATGGTAACCTGATGGCCGTGAATTTTCTTTTCCTTATAGATGTCCACATTGGAGGTATTTTCATACGCATGGAGACCGTCCACTCCCCATTTGATAAAGGTGTCAAAAAGCAGCGTGTTGTCGCCGCAGGAATGAAGGATATATTTTGCACCCCGGTCGTGTACGGCCTTGATGATCCGGGTATAAGACGGTCCGAAGATTTCGTCGATGTACTTCGGGTTCATAATGGGGCCGCTTTTAAAAGCAAAATCGTCACTCTGCAGGACAACCTGGATTCCTGCGTCAATGAGCGCCATGTTGGTTTTGAAACAGATCTCTTCGCAGCGTTGAATGAACCGGGCTACTAGATCTTTTTCCCGCCGGAGCCAGATGGGCATTTTCTCAAATCCAACAGCCCACAACAGGGATTCCTGGATACCATATGCCGAAGCCTGACCCACAAGGCAGGAACGCTTACCGTATTTTGTTACCATTTTTTTGAAGAACTTGTATGAGCTGTGGGCCAGTTCGTCCGGGTCCGGCCAGTAAGGCCACGCTTCGAAATCCTGACGGCTTTTGATGCAGGGGCCACGGTACATATAGGTCATGTTTCCATACCCGTCAGGCTCGATATTATAAACCGATCCGGTGAACCGAACCATGGTCTTATGGTCGGTCACGGTGAAGGTTTCATCCAGGATCGCCCATAAAGAATCAAATCCAAGTTCCACCTGGGCCTTGATCCGTTTTTCAAACGCGCGGTTCAGTTCTGCCTGAAACAGGTTTTTCGACAATGCCTTGCCCCATCTATCCAGGGCAAATTGAACCAAAGGGTGGGTCAGTATTTTTTCCTGGGATATGAGCGGATGGCCAAGTACCTCATTGAAGGTGCGGTCTTCCAGCATTGCGCAGAAAGTAGGCACCCGGTCCACGGGTTTGCCTTCAAGGGTGCGGATGATGCGTTCAGTTGGATTCATAAACAACTCCTGTGGCGGGAATAAGATCTGTCCGGATCATATGAATGATACGGCAGTATCGTTTCAGGATTAATGGATATGGTCTTACTTTTTCTGGAAATGAATATATTTGAAAGGATTTTTTGTGTCAACAGCATTGTCTCTGCATTTTGACTTGCATCCCATTGAAATTTTATCCTGCATTTGGTAGAGGTGTATAAGTATTTGACCATTTACTGTATTCAGCAGACAACCCTTCAACCTGTTTTCAAGGAGATGAATATGCGAACAAGATGGAATGGCCTTCTCTTTTTTTTCGTTACTGCATTGATATTCACCGCATGCAGCAAGAATATCCGGGAAACAACCCTGGAAAATCCGGACGCTTCTTTCCGCTTGATCATTGCAGCGGATTCCAGTGATTTTAAAGACAGCATCCGGGACAGGGTGATGAATAACTACAAGAATGTCAGTCATATCGATGTGGTAAATCTGGATAAATTGGATGGTATTGATTATGATGCGTATGATGCGGTTCTGATTATGGATTCATGCATGGCCTGGGGCGGATTTAACAATGAAGTGAAGAATTATATCAACTCCCTTCCGGACAATCGGAAAGTGGTGGTGTTTTTTACCGCCGGTAATCCGGAGTGGAAGTACAATTATAAAGGGGTGGATGCCATTACCGCAGCTTCTCTTCCCGCAAAGGAAGCGGACGTTGCCAACCAGTTGATCCAAAAAATCGATCTGCTGCTGAACAAGGAGAAATAAGCCAACCGTCAACCTTCTGTTTACATAAACCGGGAAGCGTTTTTCTGCATGGTCTGAAAGTCATTTTCAGACAAACCCGCTCCGAGCACAACCCGGATTGCCTGGGCTTGATTGATGAAATCTCCAGGTTCATGGGTATCGGTGTTGATGACCATTCCGGCACCGTGCTTTCGGGCAAGTGCGGCAACATGGCCGTTGGTGAGGGAATGCCCTTTCCGGGCGGTTATTTCAAGGAGGATCCCTTTTTCTTTTGCAAGGATGATATCCGTTTCGGAAATCAGACCCGGATGCGCCAGAACATCGATATCCGCTTCAAGTGCTGCCCGGTTGGTTCCGGGGGCGACCGGTTCAACGATGGTTTCTCCGT
>CAMBQS010000157.1 GCA_945870015.1 Desulfocicer vacuolatum DSM 3385 | reverse complement strand
ATTCTTCGTTTTGCAGACTTTCTTTCATCCATTGACTGTATTTTCAATCTGTCTGAAATTGCGGAACAGAACAACTACATCCAGCCGGAGATCAACGAAGAGGGATATATCCATATCCAGGAAGGGCGTCATCCTGTGGTTGAAAAATTGATCACAGGAGAAAGGTATATACCCAACACCATCAAACTGGATAACACGGAAAACCAGATTCTGATCATAACCGGGCCGAACATGGCCGGAAAGTCGACTGTCCTTCGTCAGGTAGCGATTCTTTCCATTATGGCGCAGATGGGTTCCTTTGTTCCGGCACAAAAAGCGTCCATCTGTGTTACAGACCGGATTTTCACGCGGGTCGGGGCTCTTGACAATCTTTCTTCCGGACAGAGCACGTTTATGGTTGAGATGGAAGAGACCGCCAACATTATGAACAATGCAACTCCCCGCAGCCTGGTGATCATGGATGAAATCGGCAGAGGAACCAGCACCTATGACGGCCTGAGCATTGCATGGGCGGTAGCGGAATATCTGCATGACCTGGAAGGAAAAGGAGTCAAAACCCTTTTTGCCACCCATTATCATGAGCTTACCGATCTATCGGATCAAAAAACCCGTGTGCAGAATTTCAATATTGCGGTAAAGGAATGGAATGATGAAATCATTTTTCTTCGAAAACTTGTTGAAGGCAGCACAAACAGAAGCTATGGTATTCAGGTGGCCCGGCTTGCTGGAATACCGGAAACAATTATACAACAGGCAAAAAAAGTTCTTTCAAGGGTGGAACATGATAACCGGAATATTCCGAGTTCAAAAAATTCGATCCGGAAAAACACAGACCCATCCAAAAGACAGGTTCAGCTCAGCCTGTTTCAGAACCCGGATGAGATTATCATCCAGAGTTTGCAGAAACTGAATATTTCGACCATGACGCCTATTGATGCGATCAATTATTTGTGTAAATTAAAGGAAAAAGCAGATAGTATTATTTCATGATCATGATTCATAAAAAAATTCTCATTGTATTGTTTTCGGTTTGCAGCTTGTTGATCATCTGTTCTGCTGCCAATGCCGGAAAGTCTCCAAAAGATTTGTTCTATCAGGCGGAATCCTGTTATCAATATCTTCTGGAAAATCAGAAAAAACAGCAGGATCGTGGAAACTGGCTGTACTGTATTCAAAAATTCAAAGAAGTACACAGGCTCAATCCTTACGGTCCATGGGCTGCTGCGGGGCTGTATAAATCCGGTCTGCTTTATGCCGGGTTATCCAGATTGTCCAACAGAGAATCGGACAAAAACACGGCACAGGCTCTTTTCGAACAGATCATCAAACAATATCCCAAAAGCCGGTATAAAAAAAAGGCCGTGGAAGAAATCAGACGGTTTTCGATTCAAAGCCCAGCGATCGAACCAACTGCTGTCCGTCATGTAACAAAGAAAGCCGGTCTGCTAAAAAAGAAAGCCGGTCTGCTTTCCAAAAAAACCGATATTCCGAAAATATCCGCACCGGAACCGGCAGCAACTGATCCCCCCCTTCCCCTTTTCCCAAAAGGGTTTTCAACGGTTAAAGACCTCCGGTTCTGGTCAAACCCCAATTATACGAGAATCGTTATTGATTCCGACAATGAAACCAATTACGTACACCATCTTTTAAAAAATGACCCCGCCATCAGCAAGCCACAGCGTCTGTATGTGGATCTCAGTCAAAGCAAGCTCGGCAAAACCTTTAAAAAATCAAAGCAGATTAACGACGACCTGCTCAAGGAAGCCCGTGCCGCCCAGTACACAGCCGATACGGTAAGGGTCGTCATTGATATCAAATCGTTTAAAAGCTATAAAGTTTTTTCCCTGAAAAACCCTTTTCGAATCGTGATCGATGTGTGGGGGAAAAACGGCAAGCCGGAAAGAATTGTAAAAAAACCGTCTCCTGAAAAAACATATCATGCCTCCGTCAATCAGAAAATCACTCCCAGTGCCATTGCAAAACAACTGGCTTTGGGGGTCCAGACCATTGTGATCGATCCCGGACATGGAGGGCACGACTTCGGAGCGCCGGGTTATATCAAAGGAACCCATGAAAAAGATATTGTATTGAAACTGGCCAAAAATCTGGCCCGGAAAATCAAGAACACCATCAATTGCAATGTCATCCTGACACGGGAGACCGACCGGTTCCTGACTCTGGAGGAACGAACCGCAATTGCAAACACAAAAAATGCGGACCTTTTTATTTCCATTCATACAAATGCATCCAGGGATAAAAGAGCGTATGGTATTGAAACCTATTTTCTCAACCTTGCAACTGATGATGAGTCCATCATGGTAGCCGCAAAAGAAAATGCTACATCCACCAAAAACATCAGCGATCTGCAATCGATTCTCATCGACCTGATGCAGAATGCAAAAATAAATGAATCCAGCAGGCTGGCAACACATGTTCAGGACTCCATGTTCCGCAACCTTCAGGGACAATACAGCCGTATAAAAAGCAAAGGGGTCAAACAGGCGCCCTTTTACGTCCTCCTCGGAGCCCAGATGCCGGCCATCCTGATTGAAACCGCCTTTATCAGCAACGAAAGTGAATGCAAAAGGTTGATAGACGCAACCTATCAGGAAAGAGTATGTGATTCCATCCTGCACGGAATCCGGAACTATATCAAAGAAACAAACCCGACTGCCTTTATTGAAAAAAACCCGGATAAACAAACATAAATACCTATCAGACGGAGGGAATAATGAAATACAATAATATCCTTTTTCAAATTGAAAACAACATCTCCATCATAACGTTCAACCGCCCCAAAGCCCTGAATGCACTGAATGCTGAGCTTTTATCCGAATTCTCGGCAGCACTGGATGAGATTGAAAAAAATCAGGAAATACGTGTACTGGTTTTAACCGGCGCAGGAGATAAATCATTTGTTGCAGGTGCGGACATTACCGAACTTGCCCGATGTCTTTCTTCAATTCAGGCCAGACATTTCGCGTCATTGGGCCATCGGGCCATCAATAAACTTCAGGAACTGCCCATACCGGTAATTGCGGCAGTAAACGGATTTGCTCTTGGAGGGGGAAGCGAGGTTGCCCTGGCCTGTGATTTTATTTATGCATCTGAGAATGCAAAGTTTGGTCTGCCGGAGATTACACTGGGAATTATCCCCGGATTCGGCGGAACCCAGAGGCTCTCGCGGCAGATTGGAAAAAATATGGCCAAAGAGTTGATCTTTACTGGAAAAATGATAAGTGCATCAGAAGCGCTTCAGATCGGGATGGTGAATAAAATTCTGCCTCCTGCATCCCTCATGGAAGAAGTTTTAAAAACAGCCGGTATGATTGCCTCCAAAGGGAGCGTCAGCCTCAGGGCGGCCAAACACGCTGTAAACAGTGGAATGGATGTTGATCTTGCCACAGGCTGTAAACTGGAAATCGATGCATTCTCGATCTGCATGGCCGGCGAGGATGCACGGGAAGGGACAACGGCTTTTCTTGAAAAAAGAAAACCGGAATTTACAGGCCGACTGAATAAATAATTTTCAATCTCATTGTCCGACATTGGATAATGCGAGCCCCGATTAAAGGATGAAAACATGATATTCAATATCGAATACGAAACCATGCCAAGGGAAGCCCTTGAAGCCATCCAGCTCAGACGGCTTCAAGCCACGCTGAATCGTGTTTATGCAACGGTTCCATTTTATCAGAAAAAATTTGAAGAAGCGGGAATCACTCCATCGGAAATCAGATCCCTCGAAGATATACAGAAAATACCGTTTACAACCAAGCAGGATCTGCGTGATAATTATCCGTTTGGGATGTTTGCCGTCCCGATGGATAATGTCGTCCGCATCCATGCATCCTCCGGAACAACCGGAAAGCCTACGGTTGTCGGTTACACTGCACGGGATATCGGCACTTGGTCGGAGCTTATGGCACGCGCCTTATCCGCAGGAGGCGCCACACGCGGAGATATTATCCATAATGCTTATGGATACGGGCTGTTCACCGGAGGGCTTGGCGTTCATTATGGAGCGGAAAAACTCGGTGCATCCATTATTCCGGTTTCCGGCGGCAACACCAAAAGACAGATTGTCATCATGAAAGATTTCGGTCCCACAATCCTGACAGCCACCCCCTCTTATACCCTGCATCTTGCAGAAGTGGCCGAAGAGATGGGCGTTTCATTTAGAGATCTCAAGTTTAAATACGGAATCTTCGGAGCAGAACCCTGGTCCGAGAGCATGCGGCAGGAGATCGAGAAAAAGCTCAACATCATCGCAGTCGATATTTACGGTCTCAGCGAGGTCATGGGACCGGGAGTTGCCATTGAATGTCATGAAGCAAAGGCAGGCCTCCATGTTTACGAAGATCATTTTATCGCAGAGATCATTAACCCTGAAACCGGGAAAGTCCTGCCCTATGGTGAAACCGGAGAACTTGTTTTCACCTCCATTACAAAAGAAGCGTTTCCTGTGATCCGGTACCGGACAAGAGATATCTCTGCACTGAATCCCGAACCATGCATCTGTGGCCGGTCTCATGTAAGAATGAAACGAGTCAGCGGCCGAACCGACGATATGCTGATCATCCGGGGCGTCAATGTGTTCCCATCGCAGATTGAAAGCGTGCTGATGCAGATTGATGAAGTCGAACCCCATTATCAACTGGTGGTCGACCGGAAAGACAATCTGGACAGGCTGTCTGTCCTTGTGGAAGTCGGTGAACATCTGTTCTCGGATGAGGTCAGAGATCTCCAGAATCTTGAGAAAAAAATCTCAAAAGACATAAAGGAGCTTCTGGGTGTCTCTGCTGCGGTCAAACTGGTTGAACCCAAAACCATTGCCCGGAGTGAAGGAAAGGCTATTCGTGTCATTGATAACCGAAAACTATAAAAAACAACGATGCTGTGAACCCGATAAGGAGGTCAGAAATGAAAGTTGAACAGATTTCGGTTTTTTTGGAAAACAAATCCGGGCGTATTGCTGAAGTCACCGGAATTCTGGCGGAATCAGGGATCAATATCCGGGCATTATCCCTTGCAGACACCTCTGACTTTGGCGTACTACGCATGATCGTTGACAACAATCAAAAAGCAGAAGAAGTCTTGAAGAAGAAACTTTTTACCGTGGGCAAAACCTTTGTCGTGGCTGTTGAGGTTGAAGACAAGCCGGGAGGCTTGTTTAAAATTCTTAATTTACTGCATAAGGTGAATATTAATGTCGAGTATATGTATGCATTTGTCCAGCCGAACTCCAAAAATGCAGTCATGATATTCCGATTTGAGAAACTGGATGAAGCAGTCAGGGTTCTACAGGAAAACGGAGTGGTGGTGATTGATGGGGATAAGGTTTATACCCGTTAATTCAAATATTCACTTGACAGCTTTGGAAAGTTTCGTTATTTATTTTCGTTCAGTTTGGTTAAAAAATAATCTTTAAAGGAGCGACTCAAGTTGGCAAATCATAAATCCGCGTTAAAACGCGTAAAACAAAGTGAACTCAAACATATACGAAACAAAGCAGTGAAAACAAGAGTCAAAAATACGGTTAAGGAAGTTCGCACTGGTTCAGCAGAAGCTGGAAAAGATAATACATCGATCCTGAATACAGCCAAATCAATTATTGATAAGGCAGTGAAAAAAGGGGTTATGCATAAACGAACAGCCTCCAGAAAAATTTCACGTCTGTCCAAGCTGATCAATTCAAAATCTGCCTGATAGTCTTCTGGTTTGCCTTTTCACCAAAAAGGCAAACCAGCTAAAAATCATCTGTAAGCCTCTGGTAAAAAGTCCGCGACAATCTTTTTACCAGATCATTAATGGCTTTTCTCTTTTGGATATCTTCATCCAATCCAGCTTGATAGGCTTCATTGTCTTCTATGCCGGATCGAGCCCACAAAACCTTTCCCTTGCCATTCATCAGCTTCATATCCAGTTTAACATAAACACGTCTCTCCGAAGAGGTGTTTACACTGGATCGGGCGATGGTTTCCGTATAAACGGACGCCACAGAACCGGAAAGTATCCCGTCTGCCCTGGCCGGATCTTTTGTCATGGATACACCGCTTCTGGAAAACTCATTCACGATTGAGTTGGTAATGATTCTTTCCAGACCGGTTTCATTGGTATTGTTTTTCAGCATGGTGACACATATGGTTTTCACTCCGCCAGGGATCGTTCCCATGCCTGCAAAATTATAACCGCATGATACAAAAAAGCATAGCACGCAGAAAACACAGAAAATCTGTTTTATCAATCGGTTCATATGACAATATTCACCAGTTTCTTTTTCACGACAATCACTTTCCGGATTGGTTTTCCCTGAATAAATTTTATGGCCATCGGATGCGCCAGAGCGGTTGTCTTGATCTCCTCATCGGAAGCATCCGCCCCGATTTCGAATTGTCCCCTGAGCTTTCCATTTACCTGTATCACGATCAGCATGTTATCCTGTACAAGAACATCCTCACGGTACATAGGCCATTTCATATCCAGGATGCTTGGCGTCTTTCCCATGCTTTCCCAGAGTTCTTCTGCAATATGCGGCACAATCGGAGAGATCAGAAGTACCGTTGTTTCCATGGAAAACCGCATGACACTGTTTCCATTCGGAATTTCATGGAATTTTTCAACGCTGTACATCATATTCACCAGTTCCATGACGGCGCTGATGGCGGTATTAAAATGAAACCGGTCTTCTATATCATTGGTGACCTTTTTAATCGTCAGATGCGCCTTGCGATATAACTCCTTAAGCCGGTCATCCAAAAGATGGAGCTCTCCTTTATAGGGAGTTGCATCATGGATTTTTTCCATGGCACTCTCCGCCAGACGCCAGATTCTGTTTAAAAAACGGTAGCTGCCGTCCACGCCCTGCTCACTCCATTCCAGATCCCTTTCAGGAGGCGCGGCAAACAGACAGAAAAGACGGGTTGTATCCGCACCATACTGGTTCAGCAGGATGTTCGGATCAATCACATTTTTCTTGGATTTGGACATCTTCTCCACGCGGCCGACCTTGATTATACTGCCGCACATCCTGCAGACAGACGAATCATCTTTTGTATCCACCTGCTCCGGGAAAAGAAAACCATGCTGGGGACAGGAAACCGTCTCCTTGCACACCATTCCCTGAGTGAGCAGCCTTGTAAATGGTTCCTTGAAATCCACCAGGCCGACTTCTTTTAAAACACGGGTAAAATATCGTGAATATAAAAGATGCAGTATGGCATGCTCCACACCGCCGATATACTGATCAACCGGCATCCAGTACTGAACCGCCTTCCGGTCAAACATCTCCCTGTCTTCATGCGGGCTGCAATAGCGTTCAAAGTACCAGGAGGATTCCATGAACGTGTCCATGGTATCCATATCCCTTCCGGCATCAGGGTTTCCGCATTTAGGACATTTTGTTTTTTGAAAATGGGCAAGAGAAGTCAAAGGGGATTTTCCGCCTTCCGGCATTTTCACATCCTCGGGCAGAAGAACAGGAAGCTCCTCCTCCGGAACCGGAACAATACCGCAGGTATTGCAATGAATCATGGGAATCGGTGCCCCCCAGTAGCGCTGTCTCGAGATTCCCCAATCCCGGAGACGGAAACTGATGGTTTTCTTCCCCAGATTGTTTTTTTCCAGATATTCCGCGATAGCATCCTGGGCTTTT
>CAMBQS010000156.1 GCA_945870015.1 Desulfocicer vacuolatum DSM 3385 | reverse complement strand
TTTGCCTTGTGGACACGTAGAGCTGTTAAACAATTGGTTAAACATCTCTGGGGCATTGATATGCCTATCCGAACAGTCGGTGAATATTTGAAACGATGGGGCTTCACGCCACAAAAACCTTTGCGGCGAGCCTATAAACAGAATCCCAGGGCAGTCAAAGCCTGGTTGAATGAAGAATATCCAACCATAGCGAAAAGAGCTAAAATGGAAGGCGCTGAAATCCATTGGGGGGATGAGACTGGACTGTGTAACGACAGCTATCACGGGAGAAGCTATGCGCCTCGTGGTGAAACACCTGCTGTCCGCCTTCATCCCAAATGTAAACGTGTAAATTTGATTTCTTCTATCACGAATCAAGGTAAAGTCCGGTTTATGGTTTATGATGGAAAGATGAATTCCACCACGATGATTAAATTTATGAAACGCCTGATAACGGATTCGAATCGTAAAATATTTTTAGTACTTGATAATCTCAAAGTTCACCATGCATATGTAGTCAGAGATTGGTTGGAAGAGCACCGGAAACAGATTGAAGTATTTTTTCTACCATCCTACTCTCCTGAATTAAACCCCGATGAATACCTAAACTGTGACCTAAAGGCCGGGGTGCATTCTGGTGTTCCTTCCAGAACAAAAAGTCAATTAAAGAAAAAAACAATATCTCATTTAAAAATGCTTCAAAAAATGCCGACAAGGGTAGCTAAATATTTCAAACATTCAAAAATTGCTTATGCAGCATGATTATACTATTTAATTGCCGGGTTAATATTAAGGAGAAAAAATTGCTTGTAGCCGGATTGACAGGTGGTATTGCATCAGGGAAGTCAACGGTTTCCAGAATGTTCAGAGAGGCCGGGGCAAAAATCATTGATGCAGATGAAATCGCCCGTGAGGTTGTAACAAAAGAAAAACCTGCCTGGAGGAAAATCAGAGCCCATTTTGGGGAAGAAATTTTGTTGCCTGATGGTGAAATCAACCGGGATTTACTGGGGAAAATCATTTTCCATGATCATTCTCAAAAGAAAAAATTGAACCGGATTGTTCATCCGTTTGTTTTTCAAGGAATGGAAGATAATATTGTCAGCGCTGAATCAGACAACCCCGATGCAATCGTGATTCTGGATGTTCCATTGTTAATCGAAACCGGCTTATACCGGAATCTCTCTGAGATCATTCTGGTTTATATACCTGAAAATTTTCAGCTCAGGCGTCTCATTGCCCGGGATCATCTTTCAGAGATCGATGCAAAAGCTCGTATCCATTCCCAAATGCCCATTGATGAGAAAAAGCAGTTTGCCACGATTCTGATCGACAACAGCAATCATTTTGAAAAAACAAAAGAAAAAGTGCTGGATGTTTTTCAACGATTATTTGAAAAAGAAAGGGTGGAAAAAAAGCCTGTCCGATTTCATCTGCCCATCCCCCATGATACTTTTGAATAACCTCTTTTTTTTCTTGAAAATAATCCGTAAAGGCTCCTGGTAGAAGCGGATTATGACGGGATGCCCTTTTGTTTTGATGATATATATGCTTGCTTTCAGAAACAAGCTGAGATAGGAAACTGTGCCTGTGATGATGAATGATTATTGCTGGAATGACAAAAATAAAAAAAAGAGAGTGATAAAGATGCGTTTTTTACTGGTAAATCCTTATTATCCTATGTCTGAAGGGCCTTCGCCTCCTTTGGGGCTGTCATTTCTTGGCGCAGCCCTGGAAAGAGCTGGAATCGAAGTCAAAGTACTGGATCTGGTAGTTTTCCCCTATTCGAAAACCATACTCAGATCGGTTTTGAATGATTTTCAACCTGATTTTGTCGGCTCGACAGCGGTTACGATGAGTTTTCATAATGCGATTCAGGTTATCCAGGATGTCAAGGAGATTGATCCGGCAATATTTACGGTCATGGGCGGCCCTCATGTTACTTTCTGTGCGGAAAACACGATGGAGTCCTTTCCGGAGTTGGACGTTATTGTATTGGGTGAGGGAGAGGATACTCTTGTTCAACTGGTAACAGCTGCTGGTAACGGCAAGACATGGGATTCAATAAACGGCATTGTTTATCGAAACGGATCAGGCCTGCAACGAACGGCTGAAAAAAAAGCATACCTTGAAGTTGATTCCCTTCCCATGCCCGCAAGACACCTGCTTCCGCTAGGAAGATACCGGGCCCTGAATATGCCTATTAATATGACGACCAGTCGCGGCTGTCCTTTTAAATGCATATTCTGTGTCGGCAGGAAAATGGTTGGGGCCAAGGTTCGCTACCGTAATGCAAAGTTGGTGGTGGATGAAATGGAGCATCTTGTCCAGCTTGGTTTTTCTCAGATTAATCTTGCCGATGATCTTTTTACCGCCAACGAAAAACATTGTATCGATATATGCAATGAGATTTTAAAGAGAAATCTGAAAGTCAAATGGACCTCTTTTGCGCGTGTAGATACTGTCTCTCCTGGAGTGTTATCAAAAATGAAAGAAGCCGGATGCACGGCTATCAGCTTTGGTATTGAGACCGGGAATGAAGAGATTCTGAAAACCATTCAAAAGAAAATCACGACCTCACAGGTAAGGGATGCTGTGAAAATGTGTAATGATTCCGGGATTCAGCCATGCGGTTCGTTTATTCTGGGTCTGCCGGGTGAAACACCGGAAACGATTCAGGAAACAGTTGCTTTTGGTGATTCATTAAAAAAGATGAATTTAGCCTATGGATTTCATCTGCTTGCACCGTTTCCAGGAACCCTTGTACGGGAAGACGCGGAACAGTATGGTCTGAAAATTTTAACAGATGACTGGTCTGAATACCATGCAAACCGGGCAGTTGCCGAAACCCCTTCCGTTAATAAGGAAATGCTGGATAACATTGCCATAGAATGGGAAGAAAATATCGAAAAATGGTTGGGACATATTCAGGAGAGAATCAAAACCGGTGAAGCCACTGAGGAGGAAGCCTTTCCTCTTGTAAACCTTGAACGTACCGTATTGATATATGATTTGATGATGCAGGATATCCTTTCCACATATGGCTGCTGGGAACAGGAAGGTTCGGCTTCTGTGTCAAAGAAAGATGCACTTCACATGCTGATTCAAAGGATTCCGGATTCCATTAAATATCCACGGGAAAGGATTTTTACAGAGCTTCAGTCGCAATTGGAGAAAGAGAATCTGCGGTTCCGGAACGACAATGGGAGGATAGCATGGGAGTGGGTTGATTATCTATAATGGCTTTTGAACAGATTGTTATCCTTGTATTATGAGGAAGTACCAATCCACAATCGTGTTCCCGAAAAAAATATAGGTGATGCTTCCAATCGAAAGGAACGGACCAAAGGGGATTGCATACTTCATATTTTTTTTTCCGGCCAACATCAGGGGAAGGCCGATGAGTGTTCCCAGTGCGGAAGCCATATAGATTGTAAAAATAACACCCTGCCATCCGATCATGGCACCGATCATGGCAAGCAGTTTAATATCACCGCCGCCCATTCCATCCTTTTTCGTGATGGTTTTATATCCCCATGCAATCAGGAAAAGACTGCCGCCGCCGGTTACCAGTCCCAGCAGTGCGTCTTTGAAAGATAACTCCGGAAAAGCAAAGGAGGCAAGAAGGCACAGGGGAATACCAGGCAGTGTGATCCGGTTGGGTATAATTTTGTGATCAATATCAATATAGGTAATGACAATAAGGGCGGCTATGAAGGTAAAAATGATCAGGGCCTGGATGGATAATCCATATTTTATATAGGCACTGAGAGCACAGAGTCCGGTTATCATTTCCACGCATACATATCGGAATGATATTGAACTCTTGCAGTGTCTGCAACGTCCACGGAGAAAAAGATAACTGAGAATCGGAATGTTGTCATAAAATTTTATCGGGGTGTTGCAGGCCGGGCAATGCGAAGATGGTTTGACAATCGATTGATATGATGGAAGCCTGTAAACGCATACATTTAAAAAACTGCCGATGCATGCGCCAAAGACAAAAGCATAGATTTGAAAAATTGATTCCGGCATGTGTATGAATATTCTCCGATCCATGACATGAATTATCATTCCTCAATGGGTTTATGGTGTATGGAAAATCAACCCGTTGAGTCGCGCAATCATAGGTGTGTTGCAGAAAAAAAGCAAGGTTGATATTGTAAACATTGAGTTTGTTCTTATATTAACTGAGCATGTTATATTTATAGTTGATATTGAATAAATTGAAGCGCATAATGTCGCCAGAAAACCGATTCTCATAGTGCAGCGGCGAAAAGTTTATCAGATGTCGCTTTTCTGGATGAGTTCGAATCAATAGGAGATGGAATGGCTGAAACGGATAAAGACGATTTGATTAGTCTGATTCAAGATGATGAAGGGAAGACGGAAATTCCGGATGAGCTTCCACTTCTGCCTGTTCGGGATGTTGTTATATTTACAGATATGTTATTACCCCTGTTTATCGGGCGGGAGAAGTCTGTCACGGCCATGGAAGCAGCTGTCGAGAATGACAAACTCCTTTTTCTGGCAACGCAAAAAGATCCGACAATTGAAAATCCGGATCCGGATGAGATCTATCTTGTTGGAACGGTAGGCAGAATTCTCAGGATGCTGAAATTACCGGATGGCCGCCTCAAAGCCCTGGTTCAGGGGATTTCAAAAGCCAGAATTGTGAAATACACACAAAAAAAGAATACCTATCGGGTTAAGATTGAGTTGATAAAAGAGCAGGCTGCAGGGGAAATGAGTCTTGAATCGGAAGCCTTGATGAGAAATGTCCGGGAGCAGTGTGAAAAGATTTTATCGCTCAGGGGCGAAATGACCGGCGAAGTGGGTTCCATTCTCGATAATATTGAAGATCCGGGCAAACTGGCGGATCTGGTCGCCTCGAATCTCAGATTGAAAACCGAAGATGCCCAGATTCTTCTGGAACTTACGGATTCGATTCAACGCTTGAATAAAATAAATGAATTTCTCTCCAA
The DNA here is from genome assembly GCA_945870015.1 of Desulfocicer vacuolatum DSM 3385. Classification (GTDB taxonomy): domain Bacteria; phylum Desulfobacterota; class Desulfobacteria; order Desulfobacterales; family SURF-7; genus QZKS01. Next base: position 2,718 of record CAMBQS010000156.1, on the reverse strand, counting down.
AGAGGTGGAACTCTCAGCTGTACAGGCAAAAATACAGTCCGATGTCAGGGATGAGATTTCAAAGAGTCAACGGGATTATTATCTGCGGGAGCAGGTTCGTGCAATCCATAAGGAACTGGGAGAGTCGGATGAAAAGACCCATGAGTTTGAGGATTACACAAAAAGAATAAAACAGGCAAAAATGCCCAAGGAAGCAGAAACTGAAGCCTTGAAACAGTTGAAACGGCTTCAGTTGATGCATACGGACTCTTCAGAGGCATCCATTTCCCGAACCTATCTCGACTGGATAGTTGAGATGCCATGGAGCAAGTCAAGTAAAGACTATATCAATATCAAGGTTGCACAGATTATTCTGGACAAGGAACACTATGGTCTGGGAAAAATAAAAGACCGGATTCTGGAATATCTGAGTGTTCGAAAATTAAATCCAAAAATGAAGGGTCCGATTCTTTGTTTTACCGGGCCTCCCGGAGTTGGAAAAACAAGCCTTGGGCAGGCGATTGCAAAGTCCATGAAAAGAAAATTTGTTCGGATCTCTCTGGGAGGTCTGAGAGATGAAGCGGAAATCAGAGGACATCGAAGGACCTATATCGGGGCCCTGCCGGGCCGTATCATTCAAGGCTTGAAGCAGTGCGGCACAAACAATCCGGTATTTATGATGGATGAGATTGATAAGATCGGCTCTGATTTTCGTGGTGACCCATCTTCCGCTCTTTTAGAAGTTCTGGATCCGGAACAGAATGTTGCCTTCAGCGACCATTATCTCAATCTGTCATTTGATCTTTCCAAGGTTATGTTCATTTTAACGGCCAATCTGACGGATACGATACCGTCTGCTCTCATGGATCGAATGGAGATCATCAGCATTCCAGGATATACGGAAGATGAAAAAAAGATCATTGCCGAAAAATATCTGCTTCCGAGACAGATCAGGGAAAACGGTTTGCAGACGAGCAAGAGTCTGACCATCAGTCCGAACGCCATGGACGAAATTATCTCAGGATATACATCGGAAGCAGGTTTGCGGAACCTGGAACGGGAGCTCGGTACGATCTGCCGGAAAGTTGCCAGAAGAAAAGCAGAGGGGGATAAAAAGCCGGTCACGATTACACGGACAAACCTGGAAAAATTTCTGGGTGTCACAAAATTCATACCGGAGATGGATCAGGAAGAAAGCCAGATCGGCCTGGCCACGGGTCTGGCCTGGACACAGGTCGGCGGGGAAGTGTTGTATGTTGAGGCATCCCTTTTACCCGGCAAGGGAGAGCTGATCATTACCGGGCAACTGGGAGAAGTCATGCAGGAGTCGGCTCGTGCGGCATTGAGCTATGCAAGAGCGAATATGCGCACTTTTAAAGTGGATAAAGATTTTTTTGAGAATCGGGATATTCATATTCATGTCCCGGCGGGTGCGATTCCGAAAGATGGGCCGTCTGCTGGTATTGCCATGGCTACTGCTTTGATTTCCGCCATGACGGAAACGCCGATCAACAAATATGTGGCCATGACCGGTGAAATTACCCTGAGAGGACGTGTTCTTCCCATCGGGGGGTTGAAAGAAAAGGCCTTGGGGGCACTAAGGGCGGGCATTCGAACCATTATTATTCCCGAAAAAAATAAAAAGGATCTATCCGAGATTCCGAAGAATGTGAAAAAGAAAATTAATTTTATCCCTGTGAAGCAGATGGATGAAGTACTTTCAATCGCACTGGAGGAGATTAAAAAAAAGAAACCCAGGACAAAAAAGACCGGTAAAAAGAAAAAATGATTATTCTGGCTGTTGATACAGCATCAAAGAGTTGCAGTGTTGCGATCGCGAGTCAACACAGCGTTCTGTCGGAGATCACAAGTGTTACCCAAAACACGCATTCAAGACATCTGATGGGGATGATCGAGTCCGCGATTCGCCTGTCCGGAATTTCAAAGCAGGAGTTGGATGGATATGCCGTAACCATAGGGCCTGGCAGTTTTACCGGGCTGAGAATCGGAATCAGTACAATGAAGGGCCTTTCCGAAGCAACCGGTAAACCCGTCGCAGGGATTTCCTCGCTGGATGCACTTGCTGTTTCTTTTTCCTTTTCGGTGCTTCCGGTATGTGCCATGCTGGATGCAAGAAGAGGAGAGGTCTATTATGCATGGTACCATTTCAAAGATGGTGCCATGGTGAAAAAAAACCAGGACTCCGTTGCATCCCCGGAATCGGTTTCCGGCAATTGGAAGACTCCATGTTTGTTTGTTGGTGATGGAGCAGAGGTTTACCGGGAAGTCCTGATAGATCAGAACAAGGGGGATGTTTTTTTTTCTCAGCCGTCTCAAAATATGATTCGTGCTGCGAATGTGGGATATCTCGGGATGGAGAAAATTCACAGACCGGATGCCTTGGACACAGTACTTATTCCGTATTATATACGGAAATGTGATGCAGTATATAAAAATGAGTGTTGATGGCGTGAAGTGTTTCTTCAGGATAATCGCATTTGGAATGTCAGCTTTTTAATTCCCCCCTTGAGTAATTCAGGGGAAAGTCAACCCAAATTGAGGCTTTAAGTTTGCCTCAAGAATTTAGGTGTGTTCTTTGAAAATTCGGTAAAACCTTTTCCTTTTGACAGTGTATATGTTATGTTGTTTCCGGAACGGAAGCAATGATCCTGCATTTAGTGATATTATCACTTTGGGACTTCTTTCGTTCCACTCTTTTCAAATACTGTCGTCTGGATA
>CAMBQS010000155.1 GCA_945870015.1 Desulfocicer vacuolatum DSM 3385 | reverse complement strand
GTCTTCTGACCTCATATCGGAAACCATGCTGCAAACTTACAACGGAGATAACATGAGGTGAAAACATGAAAATATATACCAAAACAGGCGATAAAGGCATAACAAGCCTTTTCAGCGGCGAGAGAATTTCAAAATGCCATGATCGGGTTGAAACATACGGGGAGATCGATGAGCTGAATTCCTTTGTTGGAATGATTTCAGCATGGTTGCCACAGGAAGAACAAAGTACTGTTTCTGAAATTCAGACGATTCAAAAAAATCTTTTTCAGATCGGTTCATGGCTGGCGACCACACCGGGTTCCGATTCCATCCGCCACCTGGTTCCTATGGAAGCTTCAAATGTCGAATATCTTGAAAAAGCCATTGACCGGATGGAGGAAGCATTACCCCGGCTTCAGTTATTTATCCTTCCCGGCGGCGGGCCGGCATCCGCCGCTGCCCATGTGGCCAGAACTGTTTGCCGTCGGGTTGAACGGCATGTGATCCGGCTGGTTCAGAATGAAAAAATCACCGAACAGAAGATTGAGAACCAGATGACCATCATTCAACAATATCTGAACCGGCTTTCCGATTATTTTTTTGTGTTGGCAAGGTATTGCAACAAAATTGCAAATATTTCGGATGTTGTATATATTCCCCGGGGAAAAAATCATTCCTGAAACAGGATACCCCGGGAATATTCAACGAATCAATCATCCCAATCTTTCCAAAACCACTTCAGAGATTTCTCTGACCTGAATCCGGCTTTCCATATTCTCAACCCGGATTGCATCCTCCAGCATGTTTGCGCACAATGGGCAGGCAACAGCAATAATTTTTGCTCCGGTTCCAGCAGCCTCCTGGACTCTTGCATTCGCAGGTGCGTCTTTTCCGCTGCCGAGAATATCCGTAAAAAAGTTGGCTCCTCCTCCCCCGCAGCAAAGTGCATTTTTCATATTCCGGTCCATCTCGACCAGTTCAACCCCCGGCAGTCTGGAAAGCACAGACCGAGCAGAAAAATACTCCTGGTTATGCCGTCCCAGATAACAGGGATCATGATAGCAGATACGCAGCGGTTCCGGTTTTTTTGTCTGGAATGAAAGTTTTGCAAACAGGAGAGACAGCAACTGGGTGTAATGAAATACCTGAAAGTTACCGCCCAGCAATGGGTATTCCTTTTTCAGTGCATGAAATCCATGGGGAGAAAGCGTTATAATTTTTTTGACCCCTGCTTCCTGAAACATTTTGATGTTCCTGTCTGCCAGATGTTCAAACAGATCCCTCTCCCCTGCCGCCCTGGCATCATTGCCATCGGACAGTTCACGGGAACCCAGGATACCGAACGAAACACCCAGACGATTGAAAAGAGTGGCCACGGAACGAGCCATGGCCTGACCGCGCGGATCATATGACCCCACATCCCCGATGTAGAAAAGATATTCCTGATGGGAGAAGGGTTCCACATCGATCCCGTCTGTCCATGCATCCCGCTTCTTGGCAGATTGTTTATAAGGATTTCCATGTGTCTGAAGGGGTGTAAAATAATCCCGCAATCCGGGAGGAATCTTCCCATCCTGAACCAGCATCTCCTTAGCGGCCGTAAATGCCAGCAGCAGCTTGTCTTTGAATCCGGTCATGGCGCATTGCTCGACACAGTTTCCGCAGGCTGTGCAGGAGAACATTATTTCCTGCATCCTTTCCGTCGGAGCCAGTTCTCCGTTCAACAGACCGCTGAGAAGCCACATCCGTCCGCCGGGTGAATAGGTTTCAAAACGGTATTTCAGATAGGAGGGGCAGTTCAGATCCGTATAGTTATCCGGAAATTTACAATACCCGCATCGAAAACAGCGGTGCAGAATTTCAGCATGTTCCATCAGTTCACCTCCCAATTTCCGGGGTTCATAATGCCATTTGGATCCAGAAGACCGCGAATCTGGTTCATCAGCGAAAACATGTTGGGGTCCATTTTTTGAATGATCTGCTTCTGAGCCGGTTCTTCCGCCTTCCAGGGTATCCCTCCCATTTCAATTGTCTTTTGATTGGTTTCTTCAAGGGCCAACTGCGCCCGTTCAACATCTGCTGAATCCGCCCGGTTAAAGGCATAGGCATAGAAAAACATCATGGAGTGATTGACTCCGATCATACGGGCCCCAAGCGAATAGGCAGCCTGGTATTTTTCGGCAATTTCAATTCCAGTGCGATAGGCTTCCGGAAATCGGTCCGGCGGCATGATCCCTCCGACATACTCAAATCCACCGCCTTTTTTCAGATCGGCAAAACGAGCCAGATCCGGCGAAGGTGCTTTCAGGAATCTGGGTTTCATCGGCGGCGGAACCGCCATGAAACCTGCCTCTCTCCTGTCGATATAGGGTTTCACGGAAGCCCGGATCAGGTTCCGTTTCCAGATCAGCTCTTCCTTGGTGTTTGCGGAAAAAAGAACATTGATGTGCTGGAATCCGGCTGCCCAGGCAGGCTTTGGCATCATCCAGGCTGTAATATCCTCTGCCACCTGAACCCCGGAAAGACGGTACAGTATGTCCGGCACGGTATCCGGCTGGTCCGTCACAAACACCAACACGTCATTCAGCTTATATCTGGGATACAGTTTGATGGCCAGTTTGGTAACAATGCCGGTTGTACCAGCCCAGCCGATAAAAAGACCTGCCAGATCCGGTAATGGCGCACGCGCAAACCAGTCGGACGACAAGGCGCATGAACCGATCCGGGTAATATCACCATTTGGAAGCACCACCTCCAGGCCGTTCAGCATATCGGAATGATAGCCGGCCATATGGGACAAATGGCCGGACCCGTGAATCAGAACATTTCCGCCGATGGTTGCGCCCGGAGGGGCATCCGGTATGGAGTGTTTCAGGGCTGGATGGTGTTTCTTCAGATAAGCCTGAAGCGTTCCCTGAGAGGTTCCGGCCTCCACAAGGACATACCGGCAGATTTCATTCACCTTCAATATCCGGTTCATCCGCTTCATATCCAGGATGATTCCACCTTTCAGCGCACGGGTAAGGCCGGACAGCACCAGACCGGCACCCATAGGCACAACCGGTATTCTGTTCTGATTGGCCAGTTTGACAACGGCAGCGACTTCTTCTGTTGTCCCGGGCATCACGACATAATCCGGCTTTGCCGGCGGCATGGTTCCCGGGTCTCTTGCATAGAGGTATTGCTCCTCTGCATGGTCGGACACAAACTCCGGAGAAACGATCTTCGCGAGCTGATCTTTTATATTTCCCATTGATTTTTCCTCCCTACCGCTGCTTTATCGCTGATTGACAAAGGTCACTGACCAGAATGGGCATCAGGCCTTTTTCTGCTACGGCCTCACCCAATGTGAACATACAGAACGGGCAGTTGAAGACGACAAAGGTTGCGCCGCACTTCACCATGTCATTGATGTTTTTTTCCTGGATTTCATCCACCAGATCATCCCGCTGATGGGCTTTTAACACGCCGCCGCAACAAAGTGTGTTTTTCCGGTCAAATTCACGGTCTGCCCTCTCCACACCGATTTTTCGAAAAATATCATCCAGCATGGCATCGGTTTCCGGGACCAGCCGGTTGGAGCATGGACGCTGGTAAGCGATCTTGACACCCAGAGGCTGGATATCATCCTTCAAAATATCGAGTCTCTGATTCAGATATTCAAAGAGATGGATCGGACGGAAAGGAACATCGATCCCGAATGCAGGGGCAAGCTGCGTGTATGTCCCGTAACATTCATCATGGAAACATACCATCTCTTCAATCTTGTTTTCCGCAAGAAAAAAGTTCTGAAGTCTGTCCACAATCCTTGGAACCCGTTCCCGGATAACTGAATTTTTTGCAAAATGAAGCCACATGATATTACAGAAAATATCATTGCTTGCAATGGTCGAGGCTCCTTCAAACAGTTTACCGTGAATACACCCTGTCAGCATCGGGAAAGCGCACATGTTGATCAAAGGAGCCCCTACCTTTTTAGGCCGCAAATCCCCTTTTTCCTGCATCATGATGATCTGCTGCTTGACAATAGGCAGCGGCGCCGGTGAAATCCCTCTCTTTTCCTGAAGATCCACGATTTGATAGAATGGATGGTTGCCGTTCGGACAGTATTCTTCACAGGCATAACATGTGACACATTGATGAAGAACCGCTGAATCCTCCTGACGGATGATTTTCATTTTCTCCGTTTTTGCAGAAGGCAGTTTGAAATCCATATATTGACAGTTTACCAGGCAATCAACACTTTCACATTGTTCACAGATTTTGGGATCATATCGTAGTCCGTATGTCACTGGAATCTCCTTTCACCCATATGGTTGTAAAAATAAGCAGGCATTTCCGTCCATCCTGCCTGTTTGTTTCATCTCTTATTTATCTTGATGTCAATCCTTTTTTTAAAAATTACATTTTTACCTTCCTATGAATTGAACGATTGTCCTTAAACTCGATGTTCAAGTTTTTTATCACTTTCTTTGTTTACGCTTCATTAAAAAAATCCGCTTAGAATCCTCTTGTTGAAATGGTTTCCCTCTGATAAAATATGCGAAATTGTGTACCATTATAACTTTTATAAAGGGACAGCAAACATGAACAATGTTGAAATCCAGAAAACGGAAGAATCCGATTTGCTCAGAGAAGCTTTTGAAACCGCCGCTGATCCGATTTTGATTGTCATTCAGCAAAAAATGGTATGGGTCAATACTGCTTTTCAAAAGCTGTTTGGCTGGACAAGAGAAGAAACGATCGGTAAGGATTTTACAAATTTTACGATGGACACAACACCCATGAAAAACTACGTAAAAGGATTGACCCGCCAGAAAACAGAGGATTTCTATCCTGCAAAGCTGAAAGGAAAACATGGCCCTGTTGACGTCAACATATGTTCAACAAAGATCTATATCAAGGGGCAATATGGCAGACTGGTCATGTTGAAATAACCATACCTTTCAAGCTCCCCGGAACATGAAGTATACTGCACCAACAAGACAAATGCCCGCCCACAGGTAATCCAGTTTCAGTGATTCTTTCAAATACATTACGGAAAACGGTACAAAAATAGACAATGTAATGACTTCCTGTATGATCTTCAACTGTCCGACACTTAACACGCGATACCCGACTCTGTTGGCCGGAACCTGTAACATGTATTCAAATAATGCGATTCCCCAGCTCACGAATGCTGCGATTAACCAGGGTTTATTGTTCAGCTCTTTTAAATGTGCATACCAGGCAAAGGTCATGAAAACATTGCTGCATATCAGCAGGCCTATTGATGTCAATACCGGATTCATTTTCGTCCTTTATGATAAAATTGTTCTATCATTTTTTTTCATCTGCCTGCCATTTGATCAGCCTTTCCAGGTGATTCTTTGTTGCTTTTACTAACTGGGACTGAATCTGCAACGCCTTGGGTCCGCTCAGTTTGAAGACCTTGAAAAATGCACTGTCAAATAGCGATTTTTCGATGTCAATAGCCACTGCCAGAATTTTTTTTAATTCCGGCCGTGATTTTTTGATATTCTCCGTCTGCCTTTCAATATAATCAATGGCGGATCTGGTGGACTGTATGGTAAATTTCGTTTGTTCAAATGATACTTTTTCTGTGCCCATGTGCGCTTGAAGCGTGCTGATCCATTTTGCATGAAGACGCTCTTCATTTGCAAATACATTCCAGGCCTTCTGTGAGGAAGGCAATAATGCGCCAAAGGTATCATACAAGGTGGCAATGGATAATTCATATTTCCGGAGAAGATCGATCAGTTCATCTATCTGTGCTTTTTCCATGCTATCCATCATTCCCATATCAGGTTAAAGTGAAAGTTTCATATTTTGGATACATCTTTTTTATAGATGCTTTCATGTCGGGGATCAACTGTTTCATGTTTTTCACCCGATCATGATCTGTAAACCTTAAAAAAATAGATTACGGATGTTGACCATTCCCGGTCTTTTCAATCCATGAAAGAACATACTCCGCCACCTCTTCCCACCCTGGTTCACCGATGACCCAATGTGCATGATTTTGAAATTCTTTATAGGTTGACACTGTCTTGTATTTTTTCGCCACCTGACGAACGACTGATGCCGGTGTGATTCTGTCCTGGGAACCGCCGATCACCAGAACCGGACAGGTAACCTTTGATGCATTAACCCTTGACGCACCTTGCGAATCCAGAAGCCAGTACCCGATCTCAAACGCTGCTCTTCCCGATTCATAGACAAACTTTTCATAGGTCTCCCTCTGTCCTTTTTCCGGAAACAGGTTCAGCATCGAATAGGCTGCTTCTGCAAAGGTCTGACGCATCGGCTTTTTCCAGAAACCCCACTTCAAAAAACCCCAGGTAACACTCCAGAAACTGCGTACAACAGAAGGTGTAAGCGCCAGGATTCCGGAAGGGGCTGCCGGGGTCAACAGCACAATCGCCTTTGTCAATCCCCGGGCAGCCAGAATCTGGGCCAGCAGTCCTCCCATGGAATGACCAATCAGGATTGGTTTTTCATTGAGTTTCCCGATTTCCTTTTCAAGCACGCCGGCATAATCCAGCAGGCTTGTTATGCCGAGGCGCGGATCCGGAACACCCTTCGGGTCCATGTTGTGGTACGGCAGGGTTGTCGCAACGCATTGATAGCCCGCAGACTCGAAAATCTGCTGATAACCTGCCCAGTACCACGCTCCACCCCACATCCCGTGAATCATAAAGATAGTGTCTGCTTTCATGTGTGCAATCCTCCTTGAATCCATGCCGGAAAAACAAAACCGCTGAGATCCGGCACGTTGCTAATATCTGCATCTGTTTTTTACCGGAACGCACTCCTATGGGGAAGGTTTGCTGTCCACCTTCATGGCCGTTATCATGAATGCCTGATTCCGGTTTTCAAGATGAAGCGCCTGTTCCAGGGAAGAAACCCCAAGATTCTGATTAATTGCCTCTTTTGTCATCTGAAGGCCAAGGGGATTTTTTCCGGCCATTGTCGCTGCTATCTCATAGGCCGTATCCATTAACTTTTTCCGGGGAACCAATCTGCTCGCAAAACCAAGCTGCATGGCCTCCTCTGCATTCATGAAATTACCGGTAAGCAGAAATTCATTGGCCCTGCCCGATCCGATCAGTTTGGGCAGAAAATAGCTGCTGGCAAGGTCCGCACCGCCCAGCCCGATATTGATATAAGCCGCATTAAACCTGGCCTCCGGAGTGATCAGCCGGACATCCGATGCCATGGCAAAACTGAATCCCGCACCGGATGCGGCTCCATGAATGGCTGTGATGACCGGTTGCGGTATGCACCGCATCCTGTAAAACAATCTGGAAGCCCGGCTCTGCGCCCGGTAAATCATTTCCGGAGATGCCTCAAAAAGTTTGGCCATGGATTCTTTTAAATCCATGCCGGAGCAGAATCCTTTTTCACCGGCACCGGTAAGAATCAGAACCTGTGCTGTTGTGTGGGATTGAAGATCTTCCAGCACCCGCTCCAGTTCTTCAATCATTTTCAGGTTCAGGGCATTGACGGTTTTCGGCCGGTTCAGCGTTAAAAGGGCAATTTTGTCTTTTGTCTCAAACTCGATTGTTTCATAGCTCATGGCGGTTCATCCTTCTTTCGGAACTTTTTTATTTCGTTTATGGATTGTCATACATATATCTCTCCTTTCAGATACATGACAGCACGCCCGCCGATCATTACCCGGTCTCCATGATCCTCACACAATAAAGTGCCGCCACGGGC
>CAMBQS010000154.1 GCA_945870015.1 Desulfocicer vacuolatum DSM 3385 | reverse complement strand
AGTAAACAAAACAGGGGTCCACGTCATAACGATCCGGTTTGAGTGCCCCGGAAGGACAGGCTTGTACGCACTTGCTGCAATTGCAGCAGAGATGAAATTCCTTCCGTGGATCTGGTGTGAGGGGCGCATCGGTAATGATGGCGCATAGTCTCTGATGCGGTCCGAACCGGGGCGTCAGCAGCAGGTTATTTTTACCGATTTCTCCCAGACCGCAGCTCACTGCCGCATGTTTCAGGGAAAGAAATCCAACGGTGCGGGTTTGACGGAATTTTTTGCCGGTCGCAGGATCATACTTATGGATCTCAACGGGTTTGTCCGCAGAAATGGGAAGAGAGAGAAATCCTTCATGCTCAAGCCAGCGGCTGATTTTTTCAGCAGTCTCATCCAGTAACCGTGAGGTTTGCATTTTATTACGGGTCCAGAGCATGATATCCGGAGAAAAGACAGCCCCGAGGCTGTGGGCAACTGCCATTACGATAACGCTCTTTGCAGAAGGCATCAGTGCAATCGCGGGTCTTGGAGGGTATGCGAGAATCAGTTCTTCGGCACTTGCGATCCCGACCAGATCGACGCCTGCTGCCATGATTTTTTCTTTGATCCTATCGCTTGTTATTTTCATTTTACAGCCTTGTCTTCATCTGAATTTCATTACTGTCGGGTGGCAGACTGAACAGCATCCCATCAACCCCCATGGTGATCGGGCCTTTGTAAAGCTCTTTTGCATTGCCAAGGAACAACTTGTACAGAAGTGGGGAAGGAAGTGGCGGGATAATGTGATAATACACCAGATGATGAACCTTTGCCTGGTCTGCAATTTTTGCAGCATCTTCAGGCGAGGCATGATAGCCGGGAATATCTGCGGTAATTTTTTTCAGGGATGGAACCGGGGAAATATGTGCCTGATCATTTATCATTTTTACCATCCATGGGCTCAGGGCTTCATGAAAAAGGAGATCCGCACCTTTTGAATGCTTCAATAACGATTCCGAATAAACCGTATCACCACTGATCACCAGCGATCTTCCTTTATAGTCAAATCGATATCCCACAGCCGGCTCAACCGGACGATGATCTACCTTGAATGCAGTAATTTTCACGCCTTCTTTTTCAAGAACAACAACCGAAGCATCTTTTTCAGGACCCAATTGAAAAGGCCGGGCGATGCCGCCGGCTCCGGATGGAGGGACTGTTATTGAACCATGGTGAGCGACCCTGTACTTTGCATCCAGCAAATAGGCAGTATTGAAACCATCAACGACTGTCTCGACGCCGCTTGGACCGATTACATCCACAGGGGTATGATTGGAGCCTCCGGCCCAGCGCTGGAGCATGACCTCTCCCAGACCGGCAATGTGATCTGAGTGGAAGTGAGTCAATAAAACCGCTTCGATTTTTCCGGTTTGAAAACCCATCAGTGTGATGTTTTTGGTACTCCCATCCCCCACATCCACGATATAAATATGTTTTCCCGCAACAACCGCAATACAGGGGCCGGCCCGCTTTTTATCCGCCATTGGGGAACCTGTTCCGCAAAGACCGGCATGCAGGCCATCCTCAAAAGGATACGCCAGTCTGGATAGACGATATTGTATGACATGTTTCAGGAGGATTCTTGTCAATGGTTCTGAGAATACGAAAAGGCACGCGGTCACGACTATAACAACCAGGACAATTTTTCGCACGGGTCCGGGTTTTAGAATTTTCATCTGTTTCATTACTTTTTCCCTGAAGGTTTCGATTCCATGGATCTTTGTATGGATTCCGGAATTCCGGATTCACAGGGTACGCCGGTTGCGCACAGGCCGCATCCATAGATGAAAATATGATAGTTTTTGTTACAATACTTTAAGGATTGGGCTACTTTTTGATAGCAGGTTTCCTTGTTGTGTGCATTTTCAGCCGTGATCGCGTTTACCGGACACCGTTTCGCACATTTCAGGCATTTTTGACCCTGGTAGTGAAGACAGTAGGCATGGATATCTTCCGGCCGCTGCCGGTTGGGTTTGAGCTTCAGGTTTACCACGAAACTGCCGAGCCGGTGTGCACAGCCTTTTTCCGTGATCAGGAAATCCTGCATGCCGAATGTTCCGAGCCCGGCAGCATAAGCGATATGCCGGTGCGACCATGGGGATGCCCAGCCCACCTTTGGATATCGTTTTTTATTAAATTTGGGAGTCACGTCCGGAGATACCGCTAGTATTCCTTTGTCCATCAGGTCGGCCACGATTTCACCTACAATTGTCTGGCTGAGAATTTCACCCAGAAGACGCGTCTGTGCCCATCTTTCCGAAGGCCAGTCAACAGCGGCAGCATTATCTGTCCGGGTGTTCCGGGTAATCGGCATGACAAAGGAGACCACACTGATATCTTTTGCATCCGGTGGTGCTACACCGTTTTTTTCCGCCTGCCATTTCATAATTTCCCAGGGCGTGAAATGGTGCGGACCGATAATTTCCTTGAATTGATCAAAGATCAGATCATTGCCCCGGACAAAACCGACCAAGGGCGGGTCAAAGATCGGTTCATCGTAAAACGGATACTCCATTCCACTTTCCGGATGATGGGCAATTTTGTCTGTCAGGGTACGGATAAACCACTCTTCATCCAAAACCGTTCCAGCGGTATCCATCCGGGCATCCTGATTCAAAACCGGCTGTTTTGGAAAAAACATTCCCCTCATTTCGCCGATTGCGTTTTTCATTCCTTCGATATCGGATAGAAGTGAAATATATCGGTAGCGTTTTTCCATTCTTCGTCGCTTGCCCATCTGTCGCTCCTTTTTATCCGATTCTGAAAGTCTTTTGTTTTCAGGGTATATTGCTTTACGATCGTCAAAAACTTAATTGGCTCCTCTATTTTTGTCAAGTGAATTTAACGATCGTAAAAAAAACTTGACAGGGTTTTTATGGATCAGCATTATATCTTTCATGAAAAAATCAAATAAAAAATTACAACGGCCTGCAAATAAAAATGGAAATGATCATTATGAGAAAAGTGGAAGTCTGAAAACAACCACACGGGAAAGAATTGTGGATGCGGCAAGTACTGTATTTTCCAATTTTCCGTATTATGCGGCCAGCATTCGCATGATTGGAAAAGAGGCGAAAATCGATCACCCTTTGATTAACTATTATTTCCCGACAAAGGCAGAACTCTTTCAGGAGGTATTGAGAATTACCATCGAGGAATATTACCAGGCCAATATTCAATGGTTTGAGGGCTTGGCAGCAATGGGAGCTGATAAAGGATTTTCACTTTACATTGACCGGTTTATTGATTTTGCACTGAAACATCCGAAGCCCATGCGGATCATTGCGCTCAACCTGGTTCAGGCAAAACAATCCGAGATTATTCCCGGGTATCAGCTCCTGCAGCAGTTTTTTCTGGATGCAATGCAGACACTCATCAAGGCAGTTCCGGTTAAAGACGCTAAAATTGATATTCAGATGCTGACAACCAATTTTAACACCATGGCAATCAATTATCTGGGTGCGAGCGACTATTATGCCGGAATACTGGGTGTAGAGTCTCAAAGTCCCGAATATCTGAAATGGGTGAAAGATTCCTTGACCTTTATTATTCTGCCATGGTTGAAGCTGCTTCTTTGAAGAGGCGGAAACGGAAGTCCGGTGATGGGCGGAGATGTGGAAAATTTTTTGATCTGCCGGAATGCGGTTTTCGAGTTGACAAAGATAGCGGTCTCTATTAAATTTGCCCTTCGTTATGCCTTAAATGACATAATGATATGGCTAATAGGGTAATTTATTCATTCCAGAGGGAGAAAATGTGCCATGAACATGATTCGGCTGAGGATTGACGGAATAGATGTAAGTGCGAAAAAGGGAGATACGATTCTTGAGGCGGCAAAAAATGCGGGTATAAAAATTCCGACACTTTGCTTTCATGAAAAATTGAAACCAATCGGGTCTTGCGGTATGTGTGTTGTTGAAGTGGATGGCTATCCCGACCCTGTTACCGCATGCACAACACATGTCGCGGATGGCATCCTGGTAACGACTCAATCGGAGCATCTGTCCAAACTTCGAAAGGCATCTCTGCAGTTGATTCTGGTCAACCACCCTCTGGACTGCCCTGTTTGTGACAAGGCGGGTGTTTGTACACTTCAGGATCTTACAGTTGAATACGGTATTACCCAGATTGAATATCAATTGCCCAAACGGAAATTTACATCAGCGTACCGGTCAACCTTTATTGAACATTTCCCAGAACGCTGTATTTTATGTCTGCGCTGTGTCAGCGCATGCAAGGAAATTCAGAACATTGGCGCCCTTGAGCTTGTAAAGGGAGAAAACGGCCCCCAGATTTCCTACAATCCGGATAAATGCGTTTCCTGCGGTGAGTGTGTCCAGATATGCCCTGTCGGGGGCATGCTTGAAAAGAAAACCGGCTTTCGCTGGCGGGCGTGGGAAACGACCAAGGTGCGTACCACTTGCCCTTATTGCGGTGTCGGATGTCAGCAGTTGCTGCATGTCAAGGACGGGAAAATTGTTCAGGTCACCGGAGTCGAGGATGGTGAGCCGAACCAGGGCCGATTATGTGTCAAGGGGAGGTATGGATTCGACTTCATCTATTCCGAAGAACGGCTGAAGACCCCGTTGATCCGGGAAAAGGACGGTTTCCACGAGGCTTCCTGGGATGAAGCCCTGGATCTGGTGGCCAATACTTTCCGGAGCATTATCGACAAGGATGGCCCGGATGCCATCACCGGCGTCAGTTGTGCCCGCAGCATCAATGAGGATTCCTACCAGATGCAGAAACTTTTTCGCGCAGTGATCGGTACCAACAATATCGATCACTGCGCGCGTACCTGACACGCACCGACGGTCGCCGGGCTGGCGGCCTCGTTTGGTTCAGGTGCGATGACCAATTCCTTTGGCGAATTCAGCAAAGCCAAAATGTTCATGGTCATAGGCTCCAATATGACGGAAGCTCATCCTGTTGCATCGACCTTTCTGAAGAATGCGGTGTATAATGGAGCCAAGCTGATCCTGGTGGATCCACGGCGTCACAAACTGGCGGATTTTTCGGATATTCATGCCCAGATCGCCGTCGGCAGCGATATCGCTTTTTTAAACAGCGTGATGTATGTCCTGATCGAGGAGAACCTGTATGACAAGAAATTCGTGGAGTCATTCACGGCCAATTTTGAAAAGCTCAAGGAGAAAGTTCTGGAATATCCACCGGAACGTTCAGCAGCCATCTGCAATGTATCTGCTGATCTGATCCGTCGGGTTGCACGAATGGCCGCATCCGTCAAACCCATGATGCTCTGCTATACGCTTGGGATAACGGAACATACCTGCGGACGAAACAATGTTGTTTCGACAGCCAATCTTCAAATGCTTCTGGGCAACATGGGTGTTCCCTGCGGGGGCGTAAATCCTCTGCGTGGTCAGAACAACGTGCAGGGCGCCTGCGATATGGGGGCTTTGCCCAATGTTTTTCCGGGCTATCAGAAAGTGACAGATGAAAAAATGCGGGAAAAGTTTGCCAAGGCCTGGGGAGTTTCGAAATTGCCGGACAAGGACGGCCTGATGATTCCACAGATGATGGAAGGGTTGGTAAGCGGAAAGGTAAAAGCCATGTATATCTTCGGTGAGAACCTGGCCAATACCGAGCCGGATATCAGAAAGGTGGAGCACGAACTCAGCTCTGCCGGATTTCTGGTATGTCAGGATATTTTTCAAACCGAAACCACCCGGTTTGCCCATGTGGTTCTTCCGGCTGCCGCCTGGAGTGAAAACGACGGCACCTTCAGCAACAGCGAGCGACGGGTCAGCCGGGTAAGGGCAGCCAGTGATCCGCCTGGGCAGGCAAGACCCAACTGGTGGATCTTCAGAGAGATCGCCAGAAGAATGGGGCAGACCTGGGTGTCCGAAAGCGCGAGGGAACTCTGGGATAATGAAATCTCGGTTCTTGCTCCTAACCTGGGAGGTATCAAATACAACCGTATCGAGCAGAATGGTTTGCAGTGGCCCTGTCCAACGGAAAACCATCCCGGCACACCCATTTTGCATCTGGAAGGTCGTTTTACCAGCGGACTCGGACAGTTCATACCCGTGGACTGGACACCACCAGCCGAGGTTCCGGATAAAGAGTATCCCATGGTGCTGAGTACCGGAAGACGTCTGTATCATTATCATACGAGGACTCAGACCGGTCGCTGTGAGGGCTTGAATGATCTTTTGGGTGAAGAAACAGCGGACATCTCTCCGGATGACGCGGTGAGTCTCCGGATCGATTCGGGAGAGACCGTGAGGGTGATCTCCAGGCGCGGATCTGTAAACGTTAAAGCAAGGATTACGAATGAAGTTCCGGCCGGTATGGTCTGGATGGCATTCCATTTCCGGGATTCCTGCGCCAACTGGCTGACCAATCCGGCTTTTGATCCATTTACACTGACAGCGGAATATAAAGCCTGTGCGGTTCGGATTGAAAAAATAAATACAGGTGGGTGATACTGGACCAAAAGAGTGCTCTGATCTCAAGGGAATGAATGGTATCGATCAGTGATGCTATACCTGCATTCATCCGGTGATTTTTTTTAATATTTCACAAACAATATTGTTGACACGTAACCATAGTTTCAATATATAAGGCTTTTAAAAAAACGGGTGCCTGAGGGTACCTGAAATTTTAGGTCAATTTCCAAAGTGGACAAGGATCAATGAACGAGTATATTTCAATGCTGATAATGCTTTTCCTGGCGGTTTCAACTGCTGCAGGGATGATCATCGCTACCACGTTAATCGGTCCCAAAAAGAAGTTTGCTGAGAAGATGGAACCATTTGAATGCGGGGAAAGCCCAATCGTCTCCCCAAAACAGCGGTATTCCATAAAGTTTTATCTGATAGCCCTTTTATTTGTCATTTTTGATATTGAAGCAGTTTTTTTATATCCATGGGCCGTGCTTTTCAAGGATCTTGGTATGTTCGGGTTCATTGAGATGATGGTATTCTTATTCATACTATCGATCGGCTTGATTTATGTCTGGAAAAGGGGAGCGTTGGAATGGGAGTAGAAAAGCTGACAGACCCGGAAGATTCAGCGAAACTGCTGGCTGGCAGTGTGATTATGACCACAGTCCAGTCCATCGTGAACTGGAGCAGAAAGTATTCTTTTTTTCTGTATCCATTTGTTACAGCCTGCTGCGGAATGGAGTTCATGTCTGTTGCCGGACCCAAATATGATCTTGACAGATTCGGGGCTGCATTGCCCAGATTTTCTCCAAGACAGGCTGATCTCTTGATGGTAGTCGGAACCATCAGCCACAAGCAGGCTCCAATTCTTGTGAAAGTTTATAATCAGATGGCCGAACCCAAGTGGGTTTTCGCATTCGGAGTCTGTGCGGTATCAGGCGGCTTTTATGACAATTATTCAACCGTGCAGGGTATTGATACCCTGATACCGGTGGATGTATATGTTCCGGGCTGCCCGCCGCGGCCTGAAATGGTGATCGACGGTTTAATCAAGCTTCAGGAGAAAGTCGCAAAGGAAAAATGGTCGGATTGGCCAAAAGGCGCATCTCCGGTAAGCAAATGTTAAGAAACGTTATCAAAACTCTGTGAAGTGTCTGGTTATGGATGCAAGTGTGACTCTAAAAAAATTGAAAGAACATTTTCCAGGTTCCATCCTTGAGACCCATTCCTATCGGGGGGATGATACGGCTATTGTAAAGAAGGAAGATCTCCTTAAAATATGCACTTTTTTAAGG
>CAMBQS010000153.1 GCA_945870015.1 Desulfocicer vacuolatum DSM 3385 | reverse complement strand
CCTTTGGAGCCGGCCCGGCAGCACCGGTAGCCTCCAACAAGAACGACGAGGGAAGGAGCAAAAACCGCAGGGTGGAACTGGTGGCCCAATAACCTCGGATGCGCGGTTCTCCCGGAATACAACATCTTATATAAAGCCTTTTTAAAATTCCGGATTGGTTGCGATTCCACAAGAGACTTTTGTGTTTCGGCAAACTGAACAGATTATTTGAAGCCTTATGGCGATTCGGAAATGGATATAAAATTGCTTTATTATTGACCACAGCGATTCTTTTGGAATAGTATATCCGGTATCGAAAAACATAAAGAATGGAAGGTGTTGAATGGTGTGTTGTATTTTTAAAAGTTGCAGGTATTCAAATTGTCTGAAATTTGTATTTATTCTGTTTTTAATCGTTTTAACCGCTGTTGGTTGTGGAGATGGTGGTGATGGCGAGAGCAGTGATACGTTAATAACGTATTATCTTGATTCCGATGAAGATTTCTATGGTGATCCTAACGTGCCGATTTATAAAGATGCTTCCAAGAAACAACCATCAGGTTATGTGCGTGATGGTACAGACTGTGATGATAATAATGAAAACATTCACGCATGCTGCTCAACGGGTGCAAGATTCACAGATATGGAAGATGGCACTGTCCGGGATAACGACACCGGCCTTATCTGGCTCAAGGATGCGGGAGCTTTTGTTGAGATGAACTGGATGGATGCCGGGAATGCGGTGGCAGAGCTGAGCAGCGGGGAGAAAGGATTATCAGACGATTCGGTAGATGGAGACTGGCGATTGCCCACCAAGGAGGAATGGCTGGCGTTCATGTGCCAGGGTTTTGCAGACCCGGCATTGGTGAATACAAACGGGGATGGTCAGTGGTCGGAGGAAGGAGCTGAGGCATTTACCGGAGTAATATCCCATTACTACTGGGCAAGTGAAGCGTTTTCGGCTGAAAAAGCCTGGCACGCCTTTATGGGAGATGGCAAAGTATACTATGGCTATAAACAATACAGCAAATATTTCAATGCGTGGCCGGTTCGCAGTGCCAGATGAACCGGAAAAAAATATCAGCGAGGGTAATGGATAACCATGGGCCAGAACACGATTGCGAAAACGATTTTGCTCATTGAGGATGACGCCCAGTTGCGTAAACTGTTCCGGAAGAAAATGGAAGGTAGAGGATATGAGATCACTGAAGCCTCAAACGGCAAAGAGGGAATAGACCGGTACCGGGAAAAACCGTCTGACCTTGTCATTACCGATATCGTGATGCCGGAAAAAGAAGGCCTGGAGACCATTGCAGAATTGAGAAAAATAGCTCCGGATGTCCGGATTATTGCGATTTCAGGAGGAGGCAGAATCAAACCGGAATCCTATCTGGAAACCGCATCCCATCTGGGAGCGGATCGCATATTCTCCAAACCGCTTGAATGGCCGGAGATGTATGAAGCAATAGAGGCACTTCTGAAAGAATCGTGAATATAGGCTATTTCCCTGTTTTTATCCATTGACCGGACAGCCGGTATCACTTTTCAGCGGAACCTGAGGAGCGGAACCAGCCTGGATCTGAGTGTCTATCAGTAGCTATCGTCATCGCGGGCAAGGGATAAAAATCGTTCAGCCTCCTTCTCATTGCCCTGTACGGAATAGATCCGGCTTATTTTATGATAGTAATGGGATCGGTTTTCCGGATCTTCCTGGGTCAGGTTGAAGAACAGTTCCAATGTTTTTGCAGAAAAGTCTCTGGCCTCAAAACTGGTTTCTGCATACCGCTGTTTGACATATGGATCGATTTTTCGGCCGCAGCCCTGACAGGCTCCGATGATCTGACCGTATATAAGGCGGGCTTCTTCATTCCGTCCCAGTGCCTCATATGTTTTTGCTAAAGACTGGGCAATGTGATGATCCCATTCCCCTTTTTGCAATACATCCTGATAAAAACCACTGGTTTTTTCAAAATCTCCGGACAGAAAATAGGTTTCCCCCAGCAGAAGCTGAATGGGAATGGATTCAGCAATCTCTTTTGGACAAGTCATAAGAAATGCTTCCGCATCCTGGAATTTTTTCTTTTCCCACAGGATTTCACACATCAACTGGCAGGCCTTTATAGATCCAGGATAATCTTTTAAAAATCCGGTCAGCAGTGATTCAGCCTCACTGTATTGTTCCTGGTTTAAATATGCGGTGGCCAGTTCCAGAGGGATGAAGGATTTTTCGGAGGAATGCGCTTCCAGTGCGGTGGTTAAATTTTGTACCGCCGTGCTGAAATCCCCTTGATTCAGGGCAACAAAACCGATCTTGAATTCCTTACCATATCCCAGATACGCCTCTTGATCCGATTGGGGCAGGGAGCCCAGGAGGGCTGTAAAATATTCCTCCTCCTCCCATGGCATCTCTTCTCCCGTATCATCTGTTTCAATATGATCTTCTTTTTCACGTCCGGTTAAAGAGCGGGAACCAACTATCTGTTTCTGTACCTCCTGAATTTCAAGGGAGAGCTTTTCATCTGCTGTCAGTTCCAGGGCCAGTTGCAGCAGATCCGTTGCCTCCTTGTGGCAATCGGAAGCAATCAGTTCTTTTGCGTTTTGAAGATGCCTGGCTGCCAGTCTCTCTTTGCATTGAATTATTTTTTCCCGGAGTCTGTTTCCCACATCCGGGTCTGGATCAGATTGTTTTTCAAGTTTGGCAAGCGCATTTTCATATTCCATTTTCGCCATACCATATTCCTGTTCATTGGAAAACGAGTCTGCTTTTTTTTCAATTTGTTCTGGTGTTTTTCCAGAAAAGAACTTTAAGAATCCCATTGGGTTGTCCTCCTTGATAAATGGTTTGTCGACTCTCTCACAGAGTCTGGTTTGTGTCAAGAAATCCGTCAGATCAGAACAGAATGATAATTTCAGAATCAGAAAAGGCCGGATAAAAAAAATGAAAATGGAATGAATTTTTCCTTGCTTATCCGGAAAATCTCATATATTGACTACCTCAATTCGGGTAACAGTCGCAAAACAGAATCGGATTTCTCCTGTGCTGCGCTGCTTATTCTCAATCTGAACAACTCCTCAAATTGGTATCTGTTTTTGCGATTGTGCCCTGATTATATTGTATCACTGTTTTGGAAAGAAAAGCTGCTGATTGCATCTTCGTCTGATTTCATCCCTGACTGAATTATACGATTACTTAATAAGTCTTCTTTCTGATTCGTTGAAAGTCATGAATTTGCTGATAGCGGTATCCACGTTATTGAATTCTACAGCTCATTTTTTCTGGCGTATTTTTGCGCACAACAATGTTCTAAAATGCAGGTAAAAGGAATAATGGAAGAGAACAAAAGAAAAAAAATTGAAGCCCAGTTACGTCAACTGTTTGTTATCGCAGATCAACTGGAAAATAAAAATTATACGGAAGAAGCCAGACACACTGGTGTTAAAGTGATTCGGCGCCGCAAAGGGGCTCCTGACAGAGAGATCAAATAATTCCCGAACTGTTTTTTTATCAGCGGATGAAGCCTGAATGGAAATAATCTGATATTCCATTCATCGTTTTTTCCACGCTTTCCATCCTTTCTGATATCCAGCATGGCATCCCTCATGAATTGTTTTCTCTGAGTTTATACTTTCCGATAAGCAATCGCCTATGAAAAGCCCTTTTCATACCGGGCTGATGCGTAACCACTTGATTTTGTTCTGTCCACATTTAAAGCTTGCAAGAATAATCAGAATGGTTATATTCGCAGGGTAATTTCCTGATCCGATAGTATGGAAATTACAACGAGATATGATTACAATAAAGAAAGAATAATGGAATATGAGTGTTCATAAAAAAGAGATAGACAAACGAAGAACTTTCGGGATTATCAGTCATCCGGACGCCGGAAAAACAACCTTGACGGAGAAACTGCTTTTATACGGAGGTGCAATCCATCAGGCTGGTGCGGTAAAGGCACGCAAGGCTGGGCGGTACGCTACCAGCGACTGGATGGCGATTGAGAAGGAAAGAGGGATCTCCGTTACCACATCGGTCATGAAGTTTGAATATAAGGACTATCAGATCAATCTGCTGGATACCCCCGGACATCAGGATTTTTCAGAGGATACCTATCGAGTTCTGACGGCTGTTGACAGTGCCCTGATGGTGATCGACAGCGCCAAGGGTGTGGAAAAACAGACAGAGAAATTGATGGAAGTTTGCCGGATGAGAAATACCCCCATTATCACCTTTATCAATAAACTGGATCGGGAAGGGATGGCACCCCTGGATATTCTTGCGGATATTGAGGAGAAATTGCAGATCGAATGCACACCTCTCTCATGGCCTATCGGGATGGGAAAACGATTCAAGGGGGTGTATAACCTGTATAAAAAGGAACTCCATCTGTTCACACCCGGCAATGACCACAGAAGCGGGGATGGGATTCTGATCCAGGATCTGTCTG
Source organism: Desulfocicer vacuolatum DSM 3385 (assembly GCA_945870015.1). Classification (GTDB taxonomy): domain Bacteria; phylum Desulfobacterota; class Desulfobacteria; order Desulfobacterales; family SURF-7; genus QZKS01. Next base: position 3,363 of record CAMBQS010000153.1, on the reverse strand, counting down.
ATAAAAATTTGGATAAAATTCTTGGCAGTCAGGCAGATGAATTAAGAGGGGATATCGATCTGATCGAGGGAGCAGCCGATCCCTTTGAACTGGATCATTATTTAAAAGGAAATCAGACACCGGTTTTTTTCGGAAGCGCTATCAATAATTTTGGCGTTCAGGAACTGCTGGACACCTTTGTTGAGATGGCTCCGTCTCCCATTCCCAGGCAAACAGTCACAAGAGAAGTATCCCCCTATGAGGACAAGTTTTCCGGGTTTGTGTTTAAAATTCAGGCAAACATGGATCCGGCTCACCGGGACCGGATCGCATTTTTTCGAATCTGTTCCGGAAAGTATGTTAGAGGAATGAAAGCATTCCATCATCGTATCGGAAAAGAGATTGCGCTTTCCAACGCAACCATCTTCATGGCCAATGAACGTGAAAACGTCGACGAGGCATACCCGGGTGATATTATCGGGATTCATAATCATGGAACCATCAAGATCGGAGACACCTTCACAGAGAAAGAACCGCTTCAGTTTACCGGGATTCCCAATTTTGCCCCTGAATTTTTTAAAAAAGTCATTCTCAAAAATCCAATGAAGATGAAACATCTTCAAAAGGGGTTGACTCAGCTTGCCGAAGAAGGGGTGGTGCAGTTTTTCCGGCCGGCTATAACCAAGGAATACATCCTGGGTGCGGTTGGAATTTTGCAGTTTGACATCACCATGGAACGTCTCCGGACGGAGTATGGTGTGGATGCGGTTTATGAACCGGTTCATTTTAACGTTGCCCGGTGGGTTGAATGTGACGATTCCAAAAAACTGTCGGAGTTTCAACAGAAAAATCGTTCCAATATTGCACTGGATGCCGAAGGTTCCCTGGCGTATCTCACAACCAGTGAATGGCAGCTCGGATATTGCATGGAGCAATGGCCGGATGTTGCCTTCCACAAGACCCGGGAAATCAGTGATCAGTGAGTCAGAAAACCATTCGGAAAGGATAAGATAATGTCTATTGTAAAGTGGGAAAAACAGGAAAATGTTGCGGTATTGACCATGACAAATGGTGAAAATCGTCATAATCCGGCTTTTTCAACAGCCATGAAAGCGGCTTTTGATGAAATGATGGCGGATACGGATGTTCATGCCCTGGTGCTTGTATCGGATGATCCGAAAAACTGGAGTCTGGGTGTGGATGTGATGTGGATGATGGAACGCTTTCAGGCCAAGGATATGGAGGCGGTCAGTCAATGGCTCTATGAGATGAACCAGGTCTTCCGGTTCCTGATCATGTGCCCCTTTCCATCCATTGCAGCGATCACCGGTCATGCCTTTGGCAATGGCGCCATGCTGGCAGGTGCCTGTGATTTCAGGTTCATGCGGTCTGACAAGGGGTATATGTGCCTGCCGGAGGTGGATCTGAACATTCAGTTTGCACCCTCGATGATCCAATGGATGAAAAAAGCCATGCCGTATCATCTGTTTATCGATATGAAGTGGTCCGGCAGAAGGGTCGGTGCAGCGGAACTTGAAAAACACAATGTCTTGATCAAAACATGTGATGGAATTGAAAGCACGATTCAGGAAGCGATCCGGTTTGGGAAACAGTTTCACAAACCGCGAAAGACTTTGCTGGAGATGAAAAAAAGAACCTATAAACATATTACCGATGCCATGGAAAATGAAGACCCGAGATATCTGGACCCGCCGGTATTTATGTTGACACCGTAGGGCAGATAGCGGTAACTGTTTTCCATACAGGAGGGCAGCCTCATGTTTGAAGGGAAAAATATTATCATTACCGGTGGATCATCCGGACTGGGCGCGGAACTGGCATGCACCCTGGCGGCAAAGGGGGCTAATCTGGCACTGGTTGCACGGAATCAGGACAAGCTTCGGTCTGTTCCGGCAAAAATCCAGTCCGCCAATATCCGGCCGGCCCGAATCGAAACCTTTCAAAGCGATGTGTGTGACCCGGACGCTGCTGAAAAAACAGGTAAACAGATCGCAGAAACCATAGGGCTTCCGGATATCCTGATCAATTCAGCCGGAATCATCAGTGAAAACTATTTTGAAAAGATCCCGATCGACACGTTTAAAAAGGTCATGGATACGAATTTTTTTGGAACCCTGAACTGGATCAAAGCGGTTCTGCCATATTTTCAGAAAAAGGGAGAGGGCCGTATTGTCAATATCTGTTCCATGGCCGGTTTGATGGGAACCTTTGGATACAGTCCATACTGCTCCTCAAAACATGCGGTAACCGGACTGACGGAATCCCTGCGGGTTGAGCTGAAACCGCAGAATATAAGGTTTCATCTGGTATGTCCCGCAGAATTCACCTCCCCCATGGTGGATCAGTTAAACACATACAGGACCGTTGAAAACAGAAAAATTGTGCAAACCATACCGGTACTGACGCTTGAAAAGGTAACCCATGAGATTATCCGTGGAATCGAGAAAAACAGATACCGGATCATCCCTGGGGCGGTTACACGATTTTTTGAAATACTGAACCGGTATTTTCCAGCGCTGACCCGTTGGACATCAGACCAGATTATACGGCAATGTTACAAAGGACCCGGAACAGGGTCTGCATAATCGCCATGAAAATGTATTTTTATGCATCGTTCTTCTTGACAATAAAAATATTTTTTTCCATATAGATATTCTTTAATAATCCATTCTCAATTAACTCATCTTCAGAGGAAGTTGCCATGAAAAATTTTATATTCTCAATCGTTATCCTTGCGATTCTTTTTTCAGCCATACCGTCTGCAAATGCCGGGAAAAAAAGCGAGGCTTCTCAGAAATCCAAAAAAGCGGCCCAAACCACGGCCAGAAACCCTTATCTCGGAGCGATCGTGATCGATGCGGCTACGGGCAAGGTTCTGTTTGAAGACAATGCCGATGTCAAGGGTTATCCGGCCAGCATCACCAAACTCATGGATCTGATGATCCTGCTGGAAGCCATCCAATCCAAACGGCTCAGCCTTCAGGATCAGGTGACGGTAACGGCCGAGGCATCCAGAATCGGCGGGTCCCAGGTATATCTGAAGGAACACGAGGTGTTTTCCGTGGATGACCTGCTGTATGCCCTTATTGTTCAGTCAGCCAATGATTCGGCAGTTGCCCTTGCACTTCATTATGCAGGGAGTACGGAAGCGTTTGTGGAGCAGATGAACAAGCGTGCCCAGGAGCTCGGAATGAAGGATACGGTCTTTCATTCCGTCCACGGTCTGCCGCCGGGAAAGGAGCAATCAGCAGATGTTTCGACGCCGCGTGATATCGCCATTCTCTGCCGGGCGCTGTTGAAATATCCGGATACCATCCGGTACACGTCGACCCGGGAACGCTCCTTCCGGCCGGATGTGCCGAG
>CAMBQS010000152.1 GCA_945870015.1 Desulfocicer vacuolatum DSM 3385 | reverse complement strand
GAAAGCCCCCGTGCCTCTGCTTCAACTGCAAATCTCTCAACCGGTTTGAACTGAACTGCAAGATAAACCATAGGGACAGGAACGGTAATGCTTTTCTCCGCGGAAACAGCATCTCCACCTCCCGCGGGCTGCCCGGTAATCTCTGCCTTGATTTGCATGATCCTGGCATTCACACCCAAATCAACCCCCAGTTTGTCCATGGTCGCTGTTTTTAAAAAGGGAATCCCGTAATACAGGCCAACATCATACTGATTCAGTGTTAACTTGGATGATATGGCCGTGCCGGCAGTAAAGGGTTTATCATCAAATGTAAAACTTGTTTCCACAGTTCTTGAGCCATCAAACTCCATGGGTGCAGCAACAAGATAGATATTGGGAACAACCGGGAGATCAATTTTAACACGCCCGATAATCCGGGTCTGATCATCAAACCCCAGATCAGTTTCAAGATCCAGTGTATCATCGATCCCCGGAACACCTGTAACATAGGAAAGATCACCGGATGGGGTCTGGGCCCATCCTCCAACAGCCATCTCTACATCAATCCCGGGGAGAGCAAACGCAATCACTGGGAATATCAGAAAAAAACCAAACAAAATGGGAAGTACAAACCTTTTCATAAAAACTCCTTTTCAATATTCACTGTACATATGGATTCAATCAACAATAAAAAATAAGCGAGACAACATCTCGGTATCCTAAACTTCTAAACAGACGCCTGAGCGTGTGGATTCAATTTTTGATAGATAACCTCTTTTTTTAGAAATTCAAAAACCCCGGCCCCTTCCATATCCGCTTTCTCCTGCCCCAATGCAACCTGCTTGATCAATTCAACTTTTTCTTTTTCATGGGATTCCATTCGATCATTCACAAGAAAAATGGTATTATCCTGAAGATTGTAAATCAGAATGGGTCCAAAAACAACAGAATGATTCTGACCGGTTGCTACACCCACCCGGACAGTATAGCCACCCAGCCGAAACCATCCGGGAGCTACCTGATAACCCAATATTTCCGAGAAAAGATCGATACTCTGCTGAATTCCCCCGGTATCTCCTTTTTCCAGCGCGGACCTGCCTGCGGACTCAATCTCCTCGATATCCTGCTTTGTAAAAGAAAGATCCAGAAAAGAAATCGCTTCTTTTTCAATCTTCTGGACAGAGGTTTCCTTTTTACTGACCACCACATCCTTGTCATTGAGTATTTTGATAGCATTTCGAATGCTGATCATCTCCTTTACGGTTGGATTTTTCCGCAACAGCACATCCTCTATTGTGGTGTGGTAAATATTCAGATCATTGTCCAGCACCAATATCCGATCCTGTCCATCTTCCATTTTTTTTAAAAACAAAATAAGCTGACGCTTCTCCTGTTTTGTGTATTGGGCCAGAAAAAGCAGTTTGCCCATTGCATCTTTATCCACTTTCAGCGAACCACCTATCGGGCCAACAGTCGAAAGTACCTTCCGGGCAATTGCATTGATTTCAATTTTTTTACATAAATTTTCCGCAAAGGACATTCTGCAACCTCCTTTTCATTCAATGGAGCGGTGTTCCCTGTGTATGAACTTCTCAGAGATACTGAAATTTTCGAATCTTATCATAAATTTTGATACCTTGTAAACCCGGAGAGGCATGAAAAAACAGACGCATATTTTTCATTTTTCCAGCCAGATCTTGACCAACAATAAATGTTTATGTATGTTTGTATTCCTTTTCAAAAGATTATTATTTTAATGAGGGTAAACAATGAATGAAACAGCTACAATAATTCTTGACGGGAAAAAATATGAATTGCCGGTGATTATCGGAACAGAGGGGGAAAAAGCGATTGATATCCGGAAATTGAGGCAGGAAACCGGATACATAACCTATGATCCTGGTTTTGGAAGTACCGGAAGCTGCAAAAGCGCAATCACATTCATGGATGGGGAAAAAGGGATATTGCGATATCGGGGCATACCCATAGAGCAGCTTGCAGAAAATTCAACCTTTGTGGAAACCGCTTACCTTCTGATGAACGGAGAACTGCCAAACCGGACAGAACTGAACCAGATACGGGTACAGTTGAATGATTATTCCGTGGTTCACGAAGATATGCAGGATTTCTTCAAAAGCTATCCTAGGGCATCCCACCCCATGGGGATTCTTTCTGCCATGGTCAACACCCTGCGCAGCTTTTATCCGGAACTTACAAACACCGAAGAGTCCATCAACAAAACCTTTTTGAGACTTGTCTCAAAAGTAAGGACCATGGCGGCCATGTCCTATAAAATATCCAGGGGTCACAAGGTTGTATATCCCAGACAGGATTACACCTATTGTGCAAATTTTTTGAACATGATGTTTGACAGTCCGGTTCGGTCATATGAAGTTGATGAGGAGCTGGTCAAGGCATTAAACATTTTCTGGATTCTCCATGCAGATCATGAGCAGAATTGCTCAACCGCAACGGTCCGGGTAGTTGGAAGCGGACAGGTAAATCTATATGCTGCAATTTCCGCTGGAATCTCGGCACTGTGGGGTCCGCTTCACGGCGGAGCCAATCAGGCGGTCATTGCCATGCTGGAAGAGATTAAAAACAATGGCGGAGATCTCAGCAATGCAGTCAAAAAAGCAAAAGATAAAAACGATCCGTTCCGATTGATGGGTTTCGGACATCGGGTATACAAAACCTATGACCCCAGAGCAAAAATCATGAAAAAGATGTGCGATATCGTTCTCTCCAAACTGACCAAATCTGACCCACTGCTGGATATCGCCAGAAAACTGGAAGAGGTTGCGTTGAAAGATCCGTACTTTATCGATCACCACCTGTATCCCAATGTGGATTTTTATAGCGGCATTGTTCTTCGCGCCATGGGAATACCCACAAACATGTTTACGGTTATGTTTGCGATCGGAAGGCTTCCGGGGTGGATCTCTCAATGGAAAGAAAGCCTGGATGATCCGGACTGGAAAATCAGCCGACCGCGCCAGGTCTATATCGGCAAGAACAGAACAGACTATGCACCGATCGGGAAAAGATAAAGAAAACCTACCCGGTGGGAAAAATGCCTGACACTTGTCTGCACAAACTATCCGGAGTCAGCAGAAGCTGGAATTGCAAAGCAACTTCTTCTGACCCGGTAAGCGGAAATCCGGCCGGGTATCCGCTTCTACTCTGTTATCAATAAAAACTCGGCCCCATTCGAATTTTGAGTCACAACCGGTTTGATGTTTTTTCCCGAAAGTAAATCACACACGATCCGGAGTTTTCTCTCATGCCTCCAGAGCCTGATTTTGGAAACCAGATCACTGCTGACGGTTTTATATTGAAAAGAAGGTTTTTCCCATTTTCCAGGCAGATCAATCACGAGTCTGGGAGGGTTGCTGAGAATAAAATACCGGTGTTTTGGAATGGAATTATTGGCCCGGATTTCCAATATCTTTCCTTTCGTATTCTCAGACAGACGGATATCCTGAAGAATCAATTCCTGATGATTCGTATCTGAAAAGGCCGGCCTGGGGATGGCAGAATCTTCTTTCTTCTGATTTGCTTCAGGCTGGATACGATTCTTTGTTTCAGAATCTGTTTGTTGTTTCGGAACATCATTTTCAGGTTCTACGGCTGGTGCAGCATTTTCTGCAACGATTTGCTCCTGTCCGGCATCAGGAAGGTCTTCTTCATGATAACCTGCTGTTTCAGCTTGAATACCCTTTCCATCTTTTTCAAGACTTTGATTTTCCCCCATTTCGTTTATGGCTGATTCCGGTTCAACGGAAACGCCGCCCTCTGTAAATTTTCCTTCCGCCTCACTGACTGCCACTGGAGGATTGATTCCTTTCTCTGCTGTGTCTGGAGGAAGTTCGGATTGAATTTCGGGCTTCTCTTCTATCGACATGGAAGAGTCCGGTGAGGGGCTTTCGGATTTGGGTATTTTCATGACAATTGTTTCACGGGTCTCCGGCTCCGTATGCTTTTGTTTCCCATTAATCCACAATACTCCAATAATGAAAATAACAACAACTGCTCCTGTTCCAAATTTAGCTGCCTTGCTTTTCAGTATATAAAGATCCATAGTAATACCTGTTTAATAGTAGAGTCGATTCGTTTTTCACCCCAAAATTATCTGACTACGTTCCTGGCTGATCTACCTTAGACAGAACCTCATTTCTCACAGCAGTTCTGTTTTTTGTCTGTACAAAAATCTGTTTGAATTTCCCATTCAACATTTTTCGGTAATCCGTAACGCTCATGCGTTTTTCCTTGGCACGCTCTATAATAATTTTTTCAGACGCCGCAATTCCCGGCCATATTTTCCCGTGAAAAATCTCAACAAAATAATTATCATATGTAAAACCGAATTCGGTTATGGCCGGTATCGGTTCTTCATATTTATTATGGATCTCAAAAAAATCAAAAGGGAATCCATGTGACAAATCCAGATGATGGCCAATCAACCGGTCATACGGATTAACAGACGCCAGCCCATGCGGGACACAATTATTCTGTGGTATTTTATATTTCACTCGAAGCCAGTCTGTCAATTCCTTTCCGGATATTAATTGAGCCTCATTTATGGAAGATTGCTCCATCGGAACAATGGCCGGCTGGTTTCCGCGTTTCATAGCGGTATCAGAAGGCTTATTGGTTTCAAAATCCTTGCCTTCAAAACAGACTCCGATAAATGCATGATTCAGGTCAAGATATAAAAATTCATCATCTGCCCAAATGGAATTTCCGCTGTGAAATGCAGCATGATCCTCCCGGATAAGCCGATAGATTTTCCCAAAACGGTCAATAAAATAGTGATAGGATTTTTTCTTATTCAGATACCGGATCAGCAGCCGGCTGTATTCCTTAATGGATTGCGTCATTTCAGGACGGTAGGCAAAAATATCACTTTCCGATGCGTGATAGAGAACGCCTTTTATCTGGTTCGTGAAAACTCCCTGCGGCAAGAGTTTCCCATCTCCTTTTTTGAACAGGTAATAACCCCTTGGAATATTTTCGACGGTCTGCGTTGTATTGATTTTCAACCGGTTGCTGTAAAACTCGGAATCATCTGATTTCTCGACCATCCAGATCAACTTGTCCAGGTATCTTGGAATTTCCGGAGACAACTCCTTTTTTTCAACAGGCGGAAGTGCTACTGCTTCTTTCGCCGGCGTAACATCCGGATAGTGAACCGCGTGGGATATCTGGGGATCTTTGATGTATCGTGAGTACTCCTTCTGATGATTTTTATTCGTTCCCTTAAAGGGAAATACCAGAATCCCTCCACCGAATAAAAAAATCATAAATAAACCCAGCCCCAGGATATAGCCGGAAACCCCGAATCTTCCAGTGCGGGTTTCCGGAGACCTGTTGACGGATATCACGTCATATTCTGAGTTCTCTCCACCAGACCCGTTTTTTTCCGGATATCCATCCATCGCTCGTTTCAGAAACCGAAGTTTCTGAACCGGGTCTGAAATTGAACAAGCCACTGCTTCAATTTTATTCCGATAGCTTTCAGGCGGCAGTTCTCTGGGTTCAAAAGACTGCATGACATCCAATACAATCAACCTTGATACATCGCCGCGATAAGGGCACCATTCGCTGTTGCGTTCAAAGGATCTCTGGCCATTCTGATTTCACTGATCTCCACAGGAAATTCAACCTGGCTGAGAAATTTTTCAAACCGCTCCTTAAATCCTTTCGGTTTTGCTGTCCCTCCACTTAACACAATAGGAAGTGGTGAACTTAACTTGGGAATTCGGGAGGTTTCTTCGATACTTTTTTTCATGGCCATGACAAGTTCGCGAATTAAATCATCGTAATAAATATGAAGCGCGTCCTCTATCTCATTTTCCGGCGCATTCAACAGATTCAACTTGTTTTCCTTGATGGCTCGAACCCGGGTGCTGACTTCCCGTGTAACAGAAGAGACTGCTTCATCAATATAATCGCCTCCCTTGTTGATGCTGAAGGAGATGTGCGGTATAGAAAGAAAGGAGAGGCAGACATTACACATCCCGCCCCCGGCACTAATGCCAAATCCGGTAAAGTTTTCTTTTTCAAGCTCTGAAAAAACAACGGCCATGCCCTCATTGATACTTTTGGATGCAAACCCTTTATCATCCAGCAATCTTTTAATAATGGCCTCATGGTAAATAATATCACTCTCTGCTTTTTTGGGTGCAGCAGGAATGGAAAAACAAAGCGGAGCATTTTTTTCTTCCGGATCCGGAACCAGGTCGTCCAGAATTCCTTTTATAATCTCAACGGCATTTACTTCATTGGCGTTCAAAAGACCATTCTTCAACGGACGCCTTGTTTCTTTATTCAGCGTATTGGCAAAAATTTCTGCGCCATCCCCATAAACAACGATTGAATCCTTGAGTCGATAATGACAGATATCATTCTGCTGTAATATCTTTTCCGTAAATTTCGAGTACTCGACTTCAATGAATGCATTCCGCTGGGAAAAATAATCCTTTCCGCCATTCCCATTCCCATTTTTTGCAAAAACCGTTTTTGAGGTCCCGATATCCACTCCCAGTGCTGACCGGCATATTTCCTTTTCGTCATCGGATTCATTCACGGCATCTTCTAATATCTGAGAGATCTTTTTTTTGTTTTCAAAATGACCCTTCCGAACCTTTACCATTTTCAGCCTCCTTGTTTCATGAACTTTTGTTTGCCGGTTTTTATCTGAAAAGAAAATCTCTTTGCCGGTCAAAATTGAGTGCAGTCATGCCAGACAGCCATCTCTACCAAGGTATCACCGGCGATTATACGCTTTTTGCTTTGGAACTTTTTGGGGTTTTTCCATAATATAAGGGATGTAATCATCACTGAATGAAGCACCAATCATGCCAAAACCGCCGACACAATTGATGTCATATCATTTCAATATAATAGCAGGCAAAACCTTCTGGGATCATCTGTCAAATATTCAACAGTCTGCCGGTTCTTTGGCAATCCAGAATCCATCATTGCCATAAAAAAATTCTGTTGAATTTCAGATACTGACAAAATCAGGGTATGAATTTTCAGTATTATAATACCAAAGGAAGGACGCAAACGAGAGTGGTATCCGAATGCGTCGGTATACCGGATATGGAGGCCTTGTAAACCAGGGCCTCATCAGGAGATGAATGCAGAATATCGTGCCCTGTCTACCAAACTTCTGGATATCCAACATCAACAAAAGCGTTTTCCATTGCTAATTTATGCTCCCGCTCCATGGCTGCCAATTCCTGAAAAACCTTTTTCAATTCAGTGTCCGAAACTACCGCAGCCAGATTCTTGTAATGATTCATTGCATCTTCTTCGTTTTTCATGGCAAGGGCAAAAGCATCCGCCGGCTTCATGGAGGTACTCAGTTTTGGCCGATCCACCTTTTCGGAAACATGATAATCCGGAACCTCCTTGAAATGAAACGAAACAGATGCCTTGCCCCGAAACCCTTCAAGAATTTTCTGATGTCTTTTCTCCTCCTTGCTCAATTTTAAAAAAAGATCTTTCAGAAAAGGCTCTGACAGCTTTTCTGATGCTTCCAGATAAAACTCTTCCGCTTCCACTTCATTGCTGATGGCATAAACCAAGATTTCATCAAATTCATTTTTATCCATTTTCCTTCTCCTTTTTTTAAATATAGTAATATTATGAATAAAACATAATCCTGTGTCAACAGGATTAAAATCCATACAACCGTTTCTGATCCATAACAGGTATCCGGAGGGAACATTGACTTTTCTCTCAACCATGATAAAAGGGTTTCGCTGTATATGTACAATCTGACAAAATAGACTCTCATGAAAAAAGATTTCGATCACATGATTACTTTTCCACGACAATTCACGGGTTC
>CAMBQS010000151.1 GCA_945870015.1 Desulfocicer vacuolatum DSM 3385 | reverse complement strand
CGTGGATGGATATGATGTTTTGCATGTCTTCCAAGGCCTTGAATACAGGAAGGGCAGTTGGTTAAAATCGTTATTTTTTGATCGGGATCTTTTTTTATGGAAAGGAGGGAGTTCTCCTTCCGGTTTCGCATGGCACCTGTAATATCCGGCCTGCTCAGGGACATGGTGCCGGCCTCAGCACAGCATTCTGAGGTTATCTGTATTTTCGGTTGCTCATAAGTTGAAAACAAGGCTTCAGCCTTTCCTTCCAAAGAATCGTGGCAGGGTTGGTGATAGATCCATCGACTGTCAGCTTGAAGTGGAAATCCGTTCTGAATGCAAAAGGCGCTCACATCCATTATCTTTGCCTGAAGAATTTCATCCGCCTTCTGATACAGAAGCGCTTCCCGGCAGGTTCCGCAACTGACAACACAGGCATCCAGAGATAGATGGCCAAAGGTTTCCCGTATCTGTGTCAGAAAAATGAGATTGCGGAGCGTGATCCGGCTTTCCATCTTTGTTTTTGCATTCACCTTTGCCGGAAAACCGCAGCAGAGAAATGGAGGGGGAAGAATAACCGATGTGTTCGATTTTAAAAGAATGTAGACGGATGCTTTTCCAATGCTGCTGAAAAGACGTTCTGATCCGCAGCCTGGAAAATAGAAAACCGTTCTTTCAGCCTTTTCTGCGGGAATCAAAAGCGCCTGACTGTTTCCACAACCTGGAAAGACATCCCATAAGGTTTTGGAGCTTGCAGGCGGAATCGGTGAGGAAAGCAGTTCATAAACAGGAGAATGACTTCCTTCTTTCCGGGGGAAACAGGATAAGGTGTTTGCCAGGTTTCGCTGGACACTCCCGCCGAGCTGGATGATGATTTTCCGGAAAGCAGCATTGAAAGTGTGTGACCGGCTTTCCAGGTAACGCAAGGTCAGATCTGTAATCAATGCCGTATGCTTTATCCTCCGGGTCTCCAGGAGGTCTCTTTCCATGATCGAGACTTCTCCCGTGTCAATGTCTACCGGACATGGCTTGCAGCACTTATGACAGATGGTGCAGTGATCTGCAATCTCCGACAGGTGCTTTAAAAATTCGAATCTCGTTGAACGGAATTTCTGGGCATCATAGAGTGATGCTTCAATCAGGGAAGCGATAGCCAGATTTTTATTCCGGGGATGAAAGAACAGGTTTTTTTGAGGATAAAAAACACAGCAATCAGGTTTGCATTTGCCGCACCGGATACAGTTTGATATTTTCAAGGCCAGATCCCGCAGAGAACCATGATGCAGAATACGGGCTTCCAGGTCGAGCAGATTGAAGGAGGGTGCGAATATCAGGTTCGGGACTTCCATGTCAGACAGCTTTCCCGGATTCATTACACCTTGCGGATCGATTTCCTTCCTGTGCTGATTCAGACGGTCAATCTGTTCCGGATCGATATATTTTAGTTTTGTAAATCCAATGCCGTGTTCTCCGCTGACCACACCGTTTAATTCCAAGGCCTTTTCCATGACAGCATCGGCTGTTTCCATGGCCCGGATCATCATTTCACGGTCATTGGAGAATACCGGGATATTGACATGAACATTGCCGTCTCCGGCATGCATGTGCGTGGCAATCACAATCAGATGGGATCGGGTGTCCTGGTAAATCGCATTGATTTCAGTGCATACCTTGGAATATCCACGGAACAACACCATCATGCTTTTCAGGAGTTTCCGGGTATGGGTTTCCTGCTGAAGGTTGATCTTTCCGCAAAGGGCAAGCTTTTCAATGGATTCACGGAGGATTTTTTTGGCCGCAGGGATTTTCGCTTCCATCCACTCCGGATCGGAAAGCGGTTCGGCTTCTTCTATGTAGGAACTCACCTGCCAGGCAAACGACTGCTGGTTTTCCCTCTCTTCTTCGATGTTGCAGCGGTCGATAAAATTGGAGAACTCCGGCAAGGCGGAAAGGGGAAGGACAATATCCTCGTTCAGCTTGAACGCATTGGTTCGTTTTGCAATCGCTCCGAGCTTTTTCCGATCCTGCCAGAATCTTTCCGATTCGGTTTTGCTTTCCGTGAAAAATGCAAAGGTGTTGGTGTAAGGTTCAAGAAGTCCGGAAAGCTGCTTTTTACCCTTTTCCAGTTGCATGGCCGAGTGGCCGACAACATCAATCAGGAGAACCGCTTTTGGGCTTTCGCTTTTGGGCGCTTTTACCTTGTACTGGATTGCCCGAACATACTCCTCATCAAAATGCTCAAGGGCCATCAGCGCTTCTTCCCCTTTATTGATGAATGCTCTGGATATTTCAAGAATGACCCTTCCTGCCTCGTCCATATCCTGGCCGAAAAATTCAATGCAGCACGTAGCCTTGAATTCATATGCCTTGTGAAGGATAAATTTTGCAGATGTGATAACGCCGTCTGTTCCTTCTTTCTGGATACCCGGTAGTCCATTCAGGGCTTTGTTGGTAATATCCTTTCCAAGACCTTTTGCCCGGATCTCCGTGCCTTCAAGGGAGATTGTTTTCAGGAATTTTCCGCCGGCCGTATCGATAACATCAAATTGTACCCGGTCTTCGGGAAGGATTTTCCGCAAGGGATGAGAGATTCTTTGGATTTCCAGAAGGCGGCCGTCGGAAATGGCGATGCGGAATGAAAAAATATTGTCAATGGCGGTTCCCCAGAGAACCGCGGTTTTTCCTCCGGCATTTTCAGAAATATTACCTCCGATTGTGCATGCCCAGGCGCTTGTCGGATCTGTTGCAAAAACATAATTTTCCTTTTCCGCAAATTTCATGGCATCGCCGGTAATGACTCCTGCTTCAAGGCTCAGCAGCGGAATTCTGACTCCATTGTGGCCGGCTTTTTCTTCAATTCCAATGATGTGGTTCAATTTTTCCGTATTGATCATGATGCAGTTTTTCCGGACTGGCACAGCACCACCGGTCAGACCGGTGCCAGCTCCCCGTGGAATCGCGTGCAACCCCATGTTTTGGATTGCTGTCAGGAGACAGGGAACCTGTGACTCCTTATCCGGCCAGACAACGGCAATCGGTAGAAAAAGTCGCCAGTCGGTTGCGTCGGTGACATGACTGATCAACGCAAACGGGTCAAAACTTATATTTTCTTCACCGATAATCGCTCCCAGCTCTTTTTTGATCGTATGCCTTTTCCGGTTTTCATTTGCGAGTTCTGCTGCAAGCGTTTTCAGATATTCCTTACAGCAGGCAATAATGGTTCGTATTTCCTCTGTTGTGGAATCGTTCTGCTCAATACGCTCAAAATCCGCACTCAATCCATGAAGAAAATTCCGGCGCAGGGAAACATTTTCGACCAGATTTTGAAACACATAAGGGTTGCGATGGAGGATAAACATATCCCCCATGAAGCGCATGATGAGTCTGACCAGCGATGCTGTTTTACGCTGGAATCGTATTTTTTCAAGTGTGTACCAGGCATTCTTACCCAGAAGGAACCGGATGATTCCGGCATCATCCGCGGATGTATAATTATAAGGGATTTCTCGGGTTTTTTGGGGAAACATGATTCCGTATCAGATGAAATTGTTAGTTCAAACCGGTCAAGGGTACATTGTTTTTTGATGTCGGGAACTAAAATAGCAGGTGAACCATGCAAGGTCAAGGGAAGAGGCGATATGGTTTAAAGCAGTTGACTTCAGATCGATTTTGAATAGAATATCAGAAAAGTTTCATTTTACCCATCTGTTATTTCAGGAGGCCTGTTATGCGAATTGCTATTGTTGGAGGAGGAACCCGATGCCTGTATCTGATGGAGATGATTAAAAATCATAAATTTCATGAGATATCTCCTGTCGTTATTGCTGTGGCGGAGATCAAAGACAGTACGCCGGCCTTGCTCAATGCAAAAAAAAGGGGGCTTTTTATCACACATGATTATAATGATTTTTTTCAGAGAGATGACATTGATCTGATTGTTGAACTGACCGGTAGCCTGGATATTTATAATGATATTTTGCAGAAAAAAGCCAGAAATGTCCGGGCAATCGCTCATACTACGGCGCTTCTTTTCTGGGAGATTTCCACCAGTTCGGATATGCATAAAAAGGTTGGCCGGAAATTGCAGGAAACCCAGGCACTGTATTATGCAATGAGCAATGAGATGATTCAGGAGGATATGATGGTTATCGGCCTGGATTATCGAATTCAGGATGCCAATGCAGCAATGGTTAAAAAACTCGGCACCAGGATAGATGAAATCAAGGGTCGCCACTGTTATGAGGTTACGCATCACCTTGATAAGCCCTGTTCCGGTGATCACCACCCTTGTCCGTTGATAGAGGCGGTCAAGGTACGTAAACCAACCCAGACAACACACATTCATCTGGATAAAAGTGACAATGAATTGCATGTTTCAATCTCCTGCTATCCATTGATCGAGGACAGGAAGGTGGTCGGAGTGATTGAAATCTCAAAGGACATTACCCAGGATATCAAGGTAGAGAAAGCGATGATGCGGCAGGATAAAATGGTATCCATCGGCAAGCTGTCTGCCGGCGTTGCCCATGAGATCAATAACCCGCTGACAACGATTTTAACCTCTGCCATGCTTGCCCAGGAAGAGCTTGAACCGGATCATCCGATTTATGAGGAATTGAAAACAATCTCCAATGAGGCCATACGATGCAGAAAAATCGTAAAAAGCCTGCTTGATTTTGCCCGCCATTCCGAGCCGGTCAAGAAATCTTATAGTCTGAACGCAATTGTTCAGGAGAGTTATATATTGACCCGGAAGCAGGCAGCGTTTAAAGATGTGACAGTCCATGTTAATCTATCAGAGGAAATACCCTTTGTCTATGTTGATAAGGATCAGATACAGCAGGTCATCATCAATCTCACCCTGAATGCCATCGAGGCGACTCAATCAGGGGGAAATGTTGACCTGATCACCCGATATCTTCCGGATATCCAGAAGATTGAAGTGGAGGTAAGCGATTCCGGAATCGGAATATCCAAAGAGATTATCGATAAAATTTTTGATCCTTTTTTTACGACAAGGGCGGATGGTACAGGATTAGGATTGTCTATTGCTCAGGGTATCGTTGAACAGCATGATGGCAAGATTCATGTGAAAAGCAGACCGGGCGAGGGCGCTTCTTTTGTTATTCAGTTGCCATTGAAAAAGGAGGAGGAACTTGACGGATAAAGATAAGTCAACTGTTCTGATCATTGATGATGAGCTTCCGATTTGCCGGAATTGTGTCAAGATATTATCCAGCCTGGAGTGCGAGGTTGAGTATGCATTGAATGGATATGATGCCCTGAAGATGATTGAAACCAGATCATTTGATATCGTTATCACCGATCTGAAGATGAGCCGCATGGGCGGAATGGAAGTACTCAGCCGGATTCAGGAACATTACCCTGAAATTACCGTGATTGTCATGACCGGATATGCAAGTATTTCTTCTGCAATAGAGGTTATGAAAATGGGGGCATTTGATTATCTCCCCAAACCATTTACTCCCCAGGAACTTCGATCTCTTGTGCAGCAGGCATTGAACAAAAGAGTGATCCGGTTTCAGAATCAGAAACTGGAAAAAGAGGAGACCCGGAGGAGTATTTCACATCAGCTTATTGGAAACAGTCCACAGATCAAAAAAGTGATCCAGATGGTTCAAAAAGTTGCGCCTACGGATTCAACCGTACTCGTATATGGTGAAAGCGGAACCGGAAAGGAGATCATCGCGAGGGCTGTTCATGCAAACAGCAAGCGGAATGACAGGGTTTTTTTTGCCGTGGACTGCGGAACCCTGTCCGATAATCTTCTGGAGAGTGAACTTTTTGGGTATACAAAAGGCGGCTTCACCGGAGCCCATAAAGATAAAGAGGGGATTTTCAAACTGGCGGATCAGGGGACTGTTTTTCTGGATGAGATCGGCAATATTGACAAGGAAGTGCAGGGCAAACTGCTGCGATTCCTGGAAACAAAAGAGTTTTTGCCTGTCGGGAGTACGGAGTTGCAGAAAGTGGATGTCCGGCTCATATTCGCAACCAACAGAGACCTTGAACAGATGGTTCAAAAGGGCTTGTTCCGGGAAGATTTTTATTATCGAATATTTGTTTATCCGATTACCCTTCCTGCCTTGAAAGAGCGCAGGATGGATATCTTGCCGATCGCCTATTTTTTTCTGAAGCAGTTCTGCGAAAAAATGGGAAAGAAAATCAATAGTTTTGATGAAAGCTCCGTGTACCGGCTGGTCGAGTTCGACTGGCCGGGGAATGTGCGGCAGTTGAAAAATACAGTGGAACGGGCGGTTATCCTGTGCGAAGGGGATCAGATCTCTCTTACGGATCTTCCGCTTTTCGGCGGCCTCGGTGATGCAGAGGAGATGTTTAAAAATATTCCGGAAACCAATGAAGAGTTGATAAAGGTTAAAAAAGAGATCCGTCAGCAGGCGATTCTCAAGGTTGAAAGAAATTTCGTTTTACACGCTCTTATGAAAAATGACTGGAATGCAACAAAGGCTTCGAGCAAGGTGGGATTGCAACGATCCAATTTCCAGAACCTTATGAAAAAGCATAATATTTCCCGTCCGGATGAAGAAAAATAAAACCAAGACCAATGTTGATAAAACGGTTTCCACTCCTTTGTTCAGATCCGGATTTCATACTATATTCAAAGAATATACATCGTATAAAATAATTATACATATTTTTGTTTAACAGGGAACATTTCAATCAGATCCTTGATGCGTAACCTTTTACAAGGGATGAACTATCGGATTTTGGATTGAAAATGAGTTGCCATTCCCCTTATGGGGTGTATGCAATCACTATACAGGATTATGGCCAATTCTATAAGAATCCAAAATAACAAATTAAAATCAATAAGATATAAATATGGTTCCGGATGGCATGCAATCTGCTAATAAGCATAATCAGACAAGAACATTTCTTCAGTGCTTTGGTGATCGGACAGAGAAGATAATAAGGAGGAGAGTATGGATACAGTTGCAAAAATTATGGTTGTGGATGATGAATTGGGAATATGCCAGAATGTGGAAAAAATTCTGAAAAAAAATAATTTTGAAATTGTCCAGGCTCAGAATGCTCAGGAAGCCCTTGAGAAAATGGCCAAGGAATCCTTTTCTCTTCTGATCTCAGATATCGTGATGCCGGGAATGAATGGTCTTGAGCTGTTAAAGCTGGTAAAAAAGGAATGGCCGCTTACCAAGGCAATTATGATGACCGCATATGCTTCAACCGATACGGCAGTAAAAGCCATCCGGATGGGAGCGCTGGATTATCTTCCCAAGCCGTTTACGCCCGATGAATTACGGGAAACCGTTCAAAAGGTATTTTCCGGTAAACTGACCGAGGCCCGTGTGACGGAAAAGGAGAAGGAAGTCATCAATATCATTGATGTGGATATGCCATTTGACCGTGATGAGGTGGCAAAGTATACCGGGGAAGATTATGTCAACAGGGTTATGCGTTCAAGCAATCCTGCTGCAGAAATCGCGCCAATGGAAACGCTTGAAAATTATTGCGGAGTAGGGGCAATGGTCTGTGACATTTTCAAGAAGCTGGGGGCAACGTGCAAGGCCGGAGTCAAGACTAGTGCCTGTCCGCAGAAAAAGGCAAAAAAGGGTAAATCCTCTCCTGCAGCTATGGTGTTTGATTCGAAAAATCTGATTGGTATTGATCAGCCTTTTAATTACAACGAGGTGATTTCCATAACCGGACCGGAATATATTCAGTATATGGACAGAGATGGCTTTTCCTTCATCCCTTATGAAGATTTGAAGAAAAATGTCGAGGCCGCTCCTCTTGCAACAAAACAGATGATTGATGTGGATATGCCATTTGACCGTGATGAGGTGGCAAAATATACCGGTGAAGAGTATGTCA
>CAMBQS010000150.1 GCA_945870015.1 Desulfocicer vacuolatum DSM 3385 | reverse complement strand
TTTTTAAATTTTATCAGAATTTGTAAACAATGTCAAATTTATTTTCGCTAAAATTACGGATAGATTTTTAATAATCATGATATAATTCGAGTTGTGCTTTTTCAATCATATTTAACATCATATTTAACATTTCGATCCTTGTCTGTTCATATTTACAAATTCATTTTCATAGGAATCAGATTCTTTTTTGGACAGGATAGTTTTTCCTTTATCATTTCAGTTTGCTAAATCACGGATATATACGAGCTGCCATTTGAGATTTTGTTTGTTTTTTCGGGAAGGGAGAACATGGTATGCTGTTCCAGAAATGGTTTGATGATCCCCTGCATTTTCTGTTTTGCTGTTTCCCGGCGGCCGGTGTCCTTTTTCTGAATCTCCCGGAAGAAGAGATTGCAGGCCTGTCTGGACTCGTCCGTAAATTGAGCGGTAAAACCCTGTTTCCGGTTTTTGGCATTCAGCAGGTCTGTGTGGATTCCGGGGTACCCCCTTCTTCCATGGGTCCAGTGGATGACCTGGGAATAGTAAAGCAGCGCACGATCCAGAAGAACGTACATGAACTGAATGTTCCGGTTGGGGCCAACCGTAATCTGGTATCCGCCGACGGGCAGGCCGACCACTTTTGCCTTTGCCATCTGCTGACTCCCGAACAGTGCCGAGCCGGCACCGAAAGCGCTTCCGACAGCAGCGAAAAGACCCAGGGAATGACCAACTGTCGCAATGTCGATCATGACCCCTGCGGCTCCTCCGAAAGCAGCACCGGCAGCCACCAGTTGGCCTTTGGTCAGCCCGAGCATCTGCCATGTTTTTTCACTGAACAGGTCTTGTGTTAAAATCGAGTGCGGTGGAAATTCAACATGAAATACATTGTGTTTAAACAGTTTTCGGATTTTTTCATGGGTCTTTTTTTCATTCGCAAGCAGTTCTTCTTTATAGACGTTCTGGAGTCTGGTTTTTTCCTCTTTTTCCATGGTATTGCCGGAGATAGTCCGGGTGGTCTTATGGGTCAGGCAGACAGCCAGCAGATCTGTGATCAACCCGGCGGTCAGGTGGTTTCGATGATCCCAGTCCATCTTGAATGCGGTAATTACATTCTCCAGTGCCGCTTCCCATTCTTGATCGATCCCTTTTAAACTGGACAAAAGGCTTATCCGTTCTTTGTAGGTGGCATGATGGGCATTAAAGACCCGGATGATGTTGAAGTTTTTCCGAAACTCGTTTTTCCACTCTTCCGAGTAATCACTGTGTGTGTCTTTTGCGTTGATGATCGCCATTCGCGGTCTGGCGGTCAGTCTCAGTATTTCCATCTCCGCCCGGTCATCCCGCCGGACCGGTCTTGAACCGTCTGCGACATAGATGATTCCGGCTCCGCGGGCAATGGGAGCAAATAGTTCACACTCGTCCTGGAAATCCTTTGTGTTCCGGTGGTCAAAAATGAATTGCTGCACGATTTCATTTGCCGGGCCTGAATAATTTCGAAACCATTCCAGGCTTTTTTGAGGAACCTGGAACCCCGGGGTGTCTGTAAAACAGATAACCTCTTTTCCATCGATGAATACAGGGAATGACCGGCACTTTCGGGTTTCTCCCGGTGTAGGGCTGATGATAACACTGTCATCTTCCGTCAGGGTGGAAACCACCGATGATTTTCCTTCATTCGGATGCCCGAGAACGGCAAATTCAGGGATCAGTTTATGATTCATGACTTGTGTCTCCCAGAATGACCACCGACATGGCAGGATCTCCCAGAGAGGCAACAGCTTGCTTCCAGGTTTTCATGTCGTTTGAATCCGGCAGGGTGAAGATGGTTGCCGGCTGGGGTTTGCCGATCAGGCCGATTCGGATGATTGTTTGATTTCCGATGGTTTTTCGAAGAAGTACGAGAAACAGAAGCGCTTCCCGGATAGGCGGCTGCCAGGCTTCCTGAAGAACCAGAATACCGGCATTCCGGTTTTCCGGCGTAAGGTTCAGAATCTCCTGGATCGATTCAATGGATTGCATCGCTTCGGCACCAAAAGAGATTTTTTGAACCAGTCTGTGCCCGGTAACGCGGGTAATCCGGGCTTGAAGCTTGTCTATCGGGCAGGATTCATCAATATCGTCCGGGACAATTGCAATGATGGGATTGTCGGTTGCAGGCAAAGGAGGGTTATCCAGGATGTCATTCTGCTGGATCGTACTGGAAAATGATTCTGAATCCAGCGCCGGTTCAATGGGAGATCCGCTGGTGCGAATTTTCGGTGTTGTCAGATTCCGGATCAGTTGATCGCATTCGGCAGTTTGAAAATCGATTCGGGCTATGGCCCGCCTTTGACCGATAATACCGGTCAGGAGAAGGATGACCCGGGGAAGCAGACCATAAAAAGCAATTGCAAAACAGAGAAACGGCCACCAGGAAATCATGCCCGAGGTGGAGAGGTGATAGATGCCATCTTTTAAAACAATCCGGCTCCCTTCAATCTGTTCGATTGTGGGGTGGGCCAGATCCGGGGGTACAAACCAGGACCAGGGAAGAGAGAACAGGACAACCGCCTGATGAAAAGCCTGAGCGCTGAACTGCAGGGTGGATTGCCATCCAAACGCCAGATCCGAGACAATCACCTTGAGGATCAGCGATAGAAGGACTCCCATATTGAAACAAACGGCAAAAACCTGCATCAGGATGAAGACCGGCCAGAAAAAGATGAAACCGTACCGGGATTGTTTTCCCTTCCCCCTTCCAATGGCAGCCATAAGGCGGTTTCGATCTTTTGCAGGAAGGGCGGAAACCGCGGTTTCCCGCAAGGTAAAACTCAGTCGGGCAAACAGGGAACCCAGGATTTTATGGGTGATGGAAAGATTGTGAAACAGCCGGACATGCTTTCTCATGATCGATAACGTTACGGTCAGCAGAACCAGAATAACCTGAAGCAAAACAAAAATGCCCAGGAATGCAGAGACGTTGATCGGAGAGAACCCTTTATAGAACAGAAACGAGAGGGTTGCCCCCGAACCGGTTGCGATACCGGCGGCGATGATGAAGAGAAGCATGAACCAGAAAATAGTTTGAAAACTTTCACCCGGAAGGATTTTGTCCTCACCACGGATTTTTACGGTATTTTTTTTGTGTTCAAGCCAGAGGCGAAGAATCGATTTTTTATCATGGAAGGGTTTTTTATTCTTGATTAACGCCGGCTGAATATACTCCAGATAGGTTTTCCGGTCTGTCTGGGAAAGAGCACCGTGATCCGCACCTTCATGCAGAAAATATTCAAGGTCGATAACATCTCTGATTCGCCACGGTAACTTCATGATCCATGTCCATCCACTTTTAAATAAAATATCACGAGCTGATTTCAAAACGATGAAAAACCGTCACACCGGCGAAGGCCGGTGTCCAGAAAGGAATTGAAAATACTGGATAGCACTTCATTTCTCTGGATTCCGGCCTTCGCCGGAATGACAACAACAGAATTTTGAAACCGGCTCTAACGGCTTCTTTTTTATCGGTACCTGGTATATGGATGTACACTTTTTACCGGATCTTCACAAGCCTGAACCCGATTGTTTTTGTTCTTTCCTCTGCCGGAGCAAAGTCTCTTTCTGCTGATCTGCAATTTTTCTCATCCTGGCTCCAGTTTCCGCCCCGGATGACTCGGTTTGGACTGCTCTTTACATGGATTGGATTTTTTTCACTGTGGAACTTGTATGCATCTGCCGAGTAGGTATCTTCAACCCATTCGGAAAGGTTTCCGCTCATGTCGAACAGGCCGATGTTGTTGGGTGACTTTTCTCCGACGGAATGGGTCGTCCGGTTGCTGTTGATTTTAAACCAGGCAACAGAGCTGGGCCGGTCTCCGCCTGCGAATCGTTCTTCCTGTCCACCGCTTTTGCACGCATATTCCCATTCCGCTTCAGATGGCAGTCTGAAAGAAAATTTTCCCTTGTTCATGCTGCCGAGGGTTTGAATAAAAAGCTGAACGTCATTTATGGAAACACTGTCTGCCGGATACCTTTCTTTTCGATTGAAAAAGGAAGGATTCTTTCCCATGACGGTTTTCCATTGCCCCTGCGTAACCTCATATTTTCCGATCCAGAAACCATCTACACATACCTTATGAACCGGACCTTCATCCTCTTCCCTGCCCAGTTCATCCGGAAGACTGCCCATATTGAAACAACCGTTCTGGATCCAGACAAACTCCATTCCGGTAGCAGGCTCCCGCCATGTTGCACCGGGATCCGGAAGAACCGGTTTCAGTTGAGCGGTGATGGTCTGGGCTTTACCCGGTGAGATGGTTAAGGTTGTTGTCCACTCCAGATACTGCTCTTTTGCAATTTTGATATTGTGTTTTCCCGCAGGTATATTCTCCAGTGTCCCGGGAGTGTTCCCGGCAAATGTATCATCCATATACCATTTTGCATCTTCCGGATCACTTTTCACCATAACCGTTCCGCAATCCGGTTTCAGGGGGAAATCGATTCTGGAAAGGATGCCGGATTTGATGGTAACCATCCGGGAGCTGTCTGCATAGCATTTTTTCCGCACCTCAACCGTTATCTTTCCGGATTGAATCTCTTTCAGGGACAGAGGGGTTTTTCCAAGATTTTTCCCGGAAATGAAAACATCCGCATCAGAAGGCTGGCTGTTCACCTGGAGGACGCCTCTGCTCTGCGTGAGTCCCGCCTTGATTTCGATATTTTCACCGGCCACTATTTTTACATTCTGTTTCCAGGGTTCATAGCCCGGCTTATCGATCCGGATGTGATGATCACCTTTTGCTACCGGGTTCAAACTGACAGGTGTCATTCCTGATTTTACGTTGTCGATGTATACTTCCGCCTCTGCCGGCTCGCTTATGATCCGGAGTACTCCATTAACCGGCTGGAGCGTTGCTGTAATTTCACCGGGCTTGGTGGAAGAGATTATGATTTTTTCCGTATAAGGCTCAAAACCTTCTTTCCGGATGGTAATCTCGTATTCCCCCTCTTCAATGTCATTGAGTACAACCGGGGTTACGCCTTTGTCTATTCCATTCATCAATACCGATGCGCCCTCCGGAATGCTGGCGATGGATGCTTTTCCGGTCAGTATGGCTTCCTCCTTTATTTCGGATGTTTTTTCCGGAATGATGGGCATTGTTATATCTTCCGGTTTTTCCTCGGGCGGGGGCTTTATTTTTTTCTTTTCAAAAAACATTTTGGGGATGACAATACGCTTGGCTGGTTTGGAGGCTTCCGTGGCTTGTTCCTTACGGATTGTATTTTCCCGGGATAGAAAGAATCCGAGTCCGGCAAGAATGAAAAGGATGATCACACCGATGATACCGGGAAGGAGAATCGATTTCTTTTTTCCGGTTTGAGAAGGCTGTTTTTTCCCGGACATGGAAACCGGTTTTTCACCGGAGATCATGGCGATTAGATCCCCGGCCTTTTTGGGACGGCTGGATGGTTTTTTTGAAAGCGCCAGCAGCAAGGCATCATTGACGTGATCCGGCATACCATCGATCTTTTTTATGGGTTGACTTGCGATCCGTGATCGCAGATCCTCTCCCTGAATCGGCGGTTTCCCGGACAGCATTTCATAGGCGATGGCTGCAAGAGAGTAAATATCCGTCCATGGCCCGGTCTTGTTTCCGGACAACTGCTCCGGAGCCCTGTAAGCCAGCGTCTCCGGTTCCTCTCTTCCGGGAAGCTTGGCTGCGGGAGAACTGAGAATATTCGCAAGCCCGAAATCAGCGATTTTTACCAGATTCTCTTCGGTCAGTAATATGTTTTGCGGCTTCAACCCCAGGTGGGACAATGGCGTTACAAGGGTATGGCAATAGTCAAGTCCACTGGCAATCTGTCGCAATAACGGGATGGATTCATCCAGACCGAGTTTTCCTCCTTTTTCTTCCAGATGGGCGGCCAGGGTGTGACCCGGGACATATTCCATTACGGAGAAAACAATTTTATTCCAGGTGTCAATACTGTACAGTTTTGCAATATTATTGTGGTCCAGCTTGGATACAGCAGAAAGATCCAGTTTTAAATCAGCCAGTAAATCCGGATTTTTTACAATTTCGGAAGGAAGGGACATCAGCGAAACATTCATGTCTTTTTCCCGGTCAAAAGCCATATGGACTTTACTCATCGTATCTTTACGGATTTCAAATTTGGTTAAATACCGTTTTGCGATGAGTTGATTGGGTGCTATCCCGTTCTGGACGGTTTTGGGTTCTGTTTTTCCGTCGTTCCCTTTTGGATAGTATTTTTTCATTGTTTCACCTATTTCAGATGATAAATATTTGTTATGATATGAAAAATATAATTATAATGGAGTGCCTGGATAGGTTTTTCATGTTGACTCATTTTTTTTATTATGAATATGTCAGAACATAATTGTGTGTCAATAAATAAATTATACCATATCTTGTATCTGTTTGATTTGAAAACAGATGGCCTGATGGTATGATCGGTAATTGACTTTTGCTGAAAAGTCTGTTTGAACAAGGGACTTGGGAAAAATGGAACACTTCCATGCCGGAAGTTGATCCGGTATCATTCATAATAACGATTGGAGAAATCATGATCAAGGAAAAAATTGAAGATAATATTGTGATCGCAACACTTGCAAGCGGGAAAACCAATCCCTTTACCGTGGAAACCCTGAAGCAGATTGATGCAATTGTAAAGAAGGTCAATGAAGAGGAAACGCTGAAAGGGATTGTCCTTACCGGAGAAGGCCGCTTTTTTTCAAGCGGGTTCGATCTCCCCATGTTCCTGGGATTTAAGAATCATGATGAGGCCGTTGATTTCTTTTTAATGGAGGAAGAGGTGCTGATCAATTTCCTGACCTGCAGGAAACCGGTCGTATCGGCCATCAACGGTCATTGTGCTGCGGCCGGATTGATATTTTCCATGGCAGCGGATTACCGGATTGCCAAGTTTCATGAGAAGATCAAGATCGGCATGTCGGAGATCAAGATCGGCCTTGCCCTTTCCATTGCCCAGAATGAGGTGATGCGGTTTGGCCTGGATACGGATAAAAAATTCCGGGATGTGATGTATTTTGGAAAGATGTTCGGCGTGAATCAGGCCAAAGAGATGGGGATCATTGATGAGGTGGTCAAGGATGATGCGGAACTGATCCAAAGGGCCAAGGAGATCGTGAGCCTCTGGATCGATACACCCAACCGGCCGTTCATCACCATGAAAGCATTGCTGAAGAAAGATACGGTCGAGCGGATCCGGAAAAATCTGGCAGAAGGGGTTTGGAAAGAAGCGCTTCACTGCTTTTTCAAAGAGGATGTCCGGGCCACACTTCAATTTGTTCAGGCCACCATGGGAGGGTAGGGAGGTCGAGCTATGAAGATACAGCATATCCGGAATGCATGCATGATCCTTCATTGCAGCGGACACAGAATCCTGGTAGATCCCTGCCTCAATCCAAAGGGCAGTCTGCCGCCATACGCTTTTTTCCGGAAAAAACCCCGGCGTAACCCTACGGTTGATCTGCCTTTGAATGCAGAATCCATGTTAAGCCAGGTTACCGCTGGAATCATCACCCATTGCCGTTTCGGTCATTTTGATCACCTTGACGGCGCTGGAGCTCGCCTGTTGTCGCAGAAAAAAGTTCCTGTGTACTGCAACATCCTGGATGAGCCGTTTCTGCAAAGGCGCCGGATCTCTACGGTTCCTCTAAAAATGAATGAACCAAGTGAATTCCTGACAGGAAAAATCACCATGTTCCCGGCAGCGCACGGATGGGGTCTGGCCGGCTGGTTCATGCGACCTGGAGCAGGGTATCTCATTCAGCCGGCGGGAGAAAAATCCATTTATATCAGCGGCGATACCGTGTTGACTCCAACGGTCATGCATGTACTGAAAGACCTTCA
>CAMBQS010000149.1 GCA_945870015.1 Desulfocicer vacuolatum DSM 3385 | reverse complement strand
GGATATGAAGATCACCGTTTTATAAGCCGTGTGCTCACTCCGGCGGAACAGAAAAAATTCCGGTCTTCTTCCTTCCCGAACCAATGCCTCTGGAGTTTCTGGGCAGCGAAAGAGAGTGCTTACAAAGCAACATCCAGATTTTCCCCTCTGGTTTCATCCTCTCCGAAGCAGTATGAAGTATCCATAGAAGATATCGGATCTCCTTTCACTTTTCATGGCATGGTTACCACTCCGGAGCTGCCGGTGCAGATCCGAGGGACAATTGATCCGGACTATGTTCACTGCCTGGGTGTAACAGGAAAGGAAGCATACATTCAGACCATCGAAACCGGTATTTATCCGATCCCTACTGATAAAAAAGGAGATATCATCCTGCCGGAGCAGGAATCCTTATTTGTCAGGGAACTGGCAAAAGATCGAATGGCTGCATACCTGAAAACAGATGTTTCTCAGATTCAGATCAGACGAAAAATCATCGTCAATCAGCCCGGGCCTCCGGAGGTGTTTGTTCAGGGAGAAAAAATCCCGATCAACATCAGTTTGAGTCATGACGGACGGTTCGTGGCTTTTGCTTTTACGCGGTTCGATACATAGTGTAGACTTTTTATTTACATGCCTCTATCGGAAGTTTTTTTCAGGCGGGAAAACATCTGTCTTCCAAGCATTGCAATGCATTCAGCATCCAGGTATTTTTCTACCCTGCTTTCAAACAGCACGGAACATTTTGCCGGAAACTCTTCATCCGCGTCATTGTATAGCAAAATGACAGGTATCATTGGAAGCGCATCAAATTGCATTGCGAAGTCATACTCAGCATCAAGTCCCGGTGGATAACCGCCCAACAAGGTTCCGGCCTTTTTCAGCTCCGGGATCTTTCCGGAAAAATAAAGGGCCACGGCATGTTCGATTTCGTTGGCAAAGTAATTTGTCAGAGGGCCAGCGTCTTTAAGATTCCGGAAGGATACCCAGTTATCGCCTGCGGGAGATTTATCCGGGCACAGCAGAAGATATTTGCTCAGAATCACGCAGATATCATAAGCAGGTTTTTCACCGGAAGGGCCGGTGATTTTTTCGGAAGAAACAGTGTATTCACTTTTAAATAACGGTATTTTGATGGTCTCCCAGTCTGTTTTCAAGCCGAGTTTCAAAGCAACTGATTCGAAGTTTATTTTTCCAATCTGTTCGAGATAGTTTTTATAAGTTTTTTCAAATACGGTTTTTTCGGTTTGCATGGTTTTTTTCATCTGAAGAAAGAGATTGTGTTTTTCAGAAAGCTACCTTTACTACCCAAACTGTAATCTCATTATCTTAAATTGAATATAAAATAAGGTAACAGCCTTGACGAAGACGATACCGTTCCTGGCTACTCGGTTTTTGTGAACCATTTTGCCTTGGGTTTATTGACAGCGATTTTATCTTTTCAAGAATATTTTGTAACTGTGTTTTAGGAATAGACTTAAAATCCTTCCAAACCGAGTTCTTGAACACAACTTTATATTCGGCCATCTTTTTTTAACCTTTTAAACCATCTGTTCGTCACTGATTACAGGTTCATGATCTCTTTCCTCAAAGTCAAGAATATCTTCGGCGTCCTCAGACCAGGGTATCCGCATTTGGAATGTCAACTTTTTCAATTCCCCCCTTGAGGGGGGCCCTGGGGGGGTGTTCGTCGGTTTTCTATGTTTATAACAGGTTATATCCGGAGGTTTCGGCTGCGGCCTTGTCAAAAGTTACCGTTTCTCTGCAGCCATTTTCCGTGTTAATTTGAGATAAAAGGCAGTCGGCAAAATCAACTTTATTTTTCAGTTTGAATTCTTGGAGTGCCCTCCAGACGATATCAACCATATGAATTTTAAACTGTTCCGTGTTCAAAATTTTTTCTAAAATTTCAGCAATCAGCGACTTCTTTACATCATAGAGTCTTTCAAGAATCCACACGGTTTCGCATAAAACGATATGATTGATGAAGGCGGGATCCGTTTCACTGCATTTCTTTTCTATAAATTCGGTCGCGATTCTGGTTTGATCCGGATCATCCTGGGCGAGGTAACGTACCAGTACATTTGTATCAATTCCAATCATATCTTGCTTCCACCAGCTTTAATCGCTTGGTTCATGTCACTTATTGAGATCGGTTTCCTGGGTTTTGGAACGATTCCTTTGAGTTCTCTTACATTTGTTTTAAGCGGCAGAAATGTTACTGTTCCAGTAGAATTATCGATAAAAAAATGAATTCTGTCTCCTGCCTGGAGTTTAAGTTGATCCCGGATGTCTTTTGGGATCGTAATTTGACCTTTGCTTGTAACCGTTGCGGTAATCATACAAACCTCCTTACCAAATAATTATATCCTTACAATAGGGTAAGATATTTGATTTGTCAAATTACTTTTCCTGCTGTTCCTGTTGCGAAAGGGGTTTTTATTTCTTCAACATGAATAAATATAGGTAAATTTTTTAAAACGTTTCAGAATGAACACCGCTCCATGAATAATTTTAAGACTACGTCGTTCAAACTCGTGGATAAGGGGAGTCGCTTCTAACCCACTCAGACAGTGAACGACTCCGCTATAAAATCATTCATTCCGCTATCACCCTGAAGCAGAATAAGCTGTGGATGATGTTCGAAATATTTTGTGTAATTTGTCAACAACGTCCCCAATTTTCCTTGAATGGTTTCATCGTCAGAAATCCCCGGCAGTTTTGGGTATGGGTCGAAACCGTATCGCGAATCAAAACCGGAAAACAGGTTTGCTCAGAAAGCAGAAATTGTCGGGTGGCGGCCATTTTTTGAACCAGTTGAAATAATGTTAAAAACACAACATATTGTGCATCTTTTTTCTTGACATACAAGACCTGTTATATTACGAAGCGTTATGGTCAATCGTGTTCAGAACCCGCCTCGAAAAAGGATGGATCATGATGATTACGGTTCCAAAACGCTTTATTGAAAGCCTCCGGTGTCATGTGTTCATGTCACGGCGGGCTTTTTTGATAGGACCGGTTTCAAAAAAATAGAAAAAGGGGGAATTATGAGGATTATTTCAATTGCCAACCAGAAAGGTGGATGTGGAAAGACAACCACAGCGGTCAATCTGTCCGCCTGCCTGGCAAACAAGGGAAGAAAGGTGCTTCTCATTGATATGGATCCCCAGGGACATTCAGCGTTGCACCTGAATATCAATCCGGACGAACAGAACAAGACCGTCAGCGATGCGCTCGGGATCTCCGGCAGCCGTACAACCAGTCTTGATGAGGTGTTGATCGGGATTGGAAAAAATTTTCATATGGCCCCCTCGAACATCTCCCTGAGCACACTGGATCAGCATCTGTCGATGGTGAAGGGAAGAGAATCCCGGTTAAAGGAAGCGATTGACAGCCTGTATCAGGTTTTTGACTATATCATCATCGATTGTCCGCCCAGCCTTGGATTATTGACATTCAATTCTCTTCTGGCTTCCACTGAAGTCATTGTTCCGATTGAGATGAGCCTCTTTTCTCTGCACGGGATTGGCAGATTAATGGAAATACTGGGCCTGGTCCAGGAAAAGACAGGGCATAAACTGAAAATCAATGCAGTTGCAACCATGTATGACAGCCGGACCCGGATATCAAAGGAAGTCCTGCATGATATCAGAGACAACTTCAAGGGTTCGATGTATAAGACCGTCATCAACTTGAATGTCAAGTTAAAGGAAGCCGCAAGCTTCGGGAAGTCGATCCTGGACTATCAAAAAAACGCGAGAGGATTTACGGATTATATGGCCTTTGCAACGGAAGTGGTCAAAGAGGAAAGGCGTCTGGGAATGGAACTGGTAAAGCAGAAAAAATCGTTCCCCAAAATCGAGAAGCATTTTGTATTCCATGCACCGGATGCGGTTTCCGTTAAAATCGTCGGCAGTTTCAACAACTGGACTCCTTCCGAAGAATCCACAATGGATAGGGATCAGGAGGGAAAATGGTCAAAAAGAATTTTACTGGAGCCGGGAAAATATGAATACAAGTTCCTGGTGAATGACACATGGATCGAGGACAAGAGAAATCCCAATCTTGCCGACAATGCATTTGGAGGCAAAAACTCGGTTATCGAAATTGCCTGATCTGACTTTCTCTCGAACGGGGACATAAAAAAATGGAGAATAAAAGCCTTGGCAGAGGATTCAGGGAGATTTCCAATATCTTTATTTCAGAAGACAGGAAGGATAAAACTTCCCCCGGTAAATCAAAAGAGAATACCCGGAAAGCCAGCAGCACCTTCCCGGATGAATCCGCAGAGGACTCCCAAAGCCCATTGACGTTCGGGAATCATGCGCCCGGCTTTTTTGGAAAAGACAAGGCAGACCAGGACAGTGAAGGTGGTGACGGGCATCCTGAAACCGCCCTGGCAGATATCATGAAACAGTATGGCGGAGAAGGTTCGGACCTGGCTGAAAACATGCGCGAGATCGAGGAGAATGTGACGGTTGAAAAAAACATCTCTTATCAGAACACGCCGGATGCCCAGCAGAATATGATCAATGCCATTTGCATGCATCTTGAAGAGGGCTTCAGCATCAAGACAATAGAGCTGTTGAAAAGCAATACAAAGTGCCGGCCAGGGAGAAAACAGAACAAGACGGAGAAAATCACCATTTTTCTGGAAGATGAACCGGATCTGGCCAAGATGTAAATATCGAATCCCCGTAATGATAAGGAGGGAGGCACAAGAAGAAATTTCCGGGAATTGTTGCTTTTTATGCAGCGATTTTCAATGTGACATGTCTGCCGGCTTTTGTCGATAGTGTGATCAACATCTCCAGACTGAACTTTTCCCACTTGCCCGTCATTAAATCGGAAACGCGCGATTGACTGATGCCGAAAATTTTTGCAGCCTCATTCTGGATGAGTTTTTTCGTTTCAATAAATTTCCGCAAATCAGCCATCAAATCGGCTCGCATCTGGAGAATAGCTGCCTCGTCCGGTGAATATCCCAAATCAGCAAACACATTTCCTGATGATTTTATAATATTTTTTTTCATAAGTCATACTCCTATTTGTTTGTATCTGTTACGAGCCAGATCAATATCGCGCTGACTTGTCTTCCGGGATTTCTTCTGAAAAACATGCAATACATAAATGGAATCGTGCAGCTTGGCAACATAGATGATCCTCCATTCACCCAGGATATGAATGCGAATTTCCTTTACACCCGGCCCGACGGTTTGAACAGGCTTCCAGTCACGCGGTTCGAATCCATCCTGAATAGCACGAAGTTCAAAGCCTGCAGCGCGACGAGCTTCTTCCGGAAAATCCCGTAAATCATCTAAACTCGAACCAACAAATTTTAGTGATTTCATAGTCACGAGTCAATTATATAAGTTTTTATATATTTAGCAAGTTGAATTTAGAATTTTAAGGTGAAAATTTTGACAGGGAGTAATCAAAACTATTGGGTAATCGAAACCCAACACTTTTAATTGCACCCATTTTGGCATTGTTTTTTTGTGAGTACAAGTAGTATAAAAGGATTCCGGCTTCTGTCCAGCGATTTATTAAAATTATTGATTTTTCATAAAAGATATCAGAAACACTCTTGAAAACGACACCTCATGTTTGTGATGACGAATTCATTTACCATAAAAGTAAAAAAACAGATTCTGCAAATTCCCGCCGGAAAAGTTGCAACATATGGACAGATCGCAGCGCAGTCCGGCAATCCACGGGCAGCCAGACAGGTTGCACGGATATTACACTCCTGTTCCCGGAAGGACGGTCTCCCCTGGCATCGGGTGGTGAACCGGCATGGCAGGATATCTCTGAGGAAGAGTCAGGGGTATGAGATTCAGCAAACGCTTCTTGAGCGGGAAGGAGTTGTTTTTACAGAAAACAGCAGGATCGACCTCACGCGGTTTCTCTGGAGACCCTGATCAATTCCGGCTGGATATTTTTCTTTTGCTTCAGGACAATGTTTTTGTTATGATACGCTTTATGACAATCCATATCCAATGTAATTGAAACCACACAACCATTCCTCATCCAGTATTGATGAAAAGGATAAGGCCGGCATCCGGCCGGGCAAAAAAATATGGCAAAAGAAATCTATAATTATTCGGTAAGATGTCGTACATGCCGTTGCAAATTTGAAGTCCAGTTGTTTGATACCCATGAGAAGAATCTGTTTCTGGTGGATAAAAAGCACTGGTTCTGTGAAAAGTGTAAAAATGAATATTTTGAAAAACAGACAAAGCAGTTGACGGATGAGCATAAAAATGTCGGGTTTCAAGAGCTTGCCGGAACACAAAAAACAGTTTCATGGGCAGTGAAAATCCGTTCCGAGATGCTAAACAAGGTCAATTACCTGCGGGATAGTCTTGCTTTTGCTGACGATGAGGCAAGAGAAAAATCGGAAAAGGCGTTTACCCTGTTTCTTGAGGAATGGCAGGCGAAAACCGAAGCCAAGTGGTGGATTGATCACCGGAATATGAATGTCCGGGATATATCCAAAAGAGTCGAAGAACTGACGCAGAACATTCAGGAGGGGGAATCCTGAAGCAGATTCCGGATTGGGAAAATGGGTTTTATGATCCGATCCCGCAGATCAGGGCCGGACAGGGCAGTTCGGAGAGGAACCGCTCAAAGGCGTCACCCCTGAACAGGGAGAATCCAGAGAATTCGGGGGTTGGCATGATAATCAGGCTGGCTTTTTGCTGTTGCGCTGTCTGGATGATCTGCCTTGCAGACCGCCTGAAGATATCGGGCAGGGCTGTCCGGATGAGTTCTCCGCCGTAGCCACGGGTCAGTTCTTCGGCCAGATCGGTCGCCAATGCACTGTATTTGCTGTCATCTGTTATCAGAACAATTTTTTGCCAGTCAAGGGATGTGTTGGGCGGAAAGATCATCACGTTTTTTCGTATACGGGCCAGGACTTTTTTCAGGGTTTGCCCGGAAATGATCCTGCTCAGGATGTTTTTGGGATAGACGCCCATGACGACAAGATCACACGATTCTTTTTGCGCGGTTTCCAGGATGATTTCAGCAGGCTCTCCCTCCAGGCAGATTGCTTTCAGAAATGCATGATCCTCTTCTGCGATCTCCGTCACCCGGTCCAGCAGCCGCCGGCACGGTTCCCGACGCAAGTCTTCAATGCTGCCTGCTCCTGCGAAAGTCAAGTCTCCGTTGTAAGGCGGAACCGCGTGAATCACGGTCATTTCAGCCTTGATCCAATGGGCAAGCCGGATCGACTCCCTTAGAAGGTGATGCATAGGATCACTTCCATCAACGGCAACCAGTATTTTTTCGCACCATTTTATCATGCAATACGATAAAAAAAGCGCGAGGCATTCAAGCTCGCGCTCTCCCTGTCAGGTCATATACCGGGAAAAACTCAATCCGAATAAAGAGTCACCGGAAGCACCTTGATCTCTACCTCCTGAACTCCTTTTACGGTACCGGCACGTTTTTTCATCTCCTCGATCACTTCAAGCTGTTGGAACTCGTTGATCTTGGCCCGGACAAATACTTTCCCGTCTGCGGCGGTTGTTTCCACTGTCGGGTTTGTTTCAATGAGCACGGCTTTCACTTCGGCAGCCAGCGACAGATTATCCATCGCCTTGCGGGATTGCGGGGTTGCTTTAAAACTTTCCTTCCCGATAGTATGGCAGATGATATCCGCAGCATCATCCACCGTGATCCGGCCGATGTGGATAACCAAATCATACAGACTGGAATCATGGGTGTCAATCCCGTATAACTGCATGCTCCATTTCCGGCGCTGCTCATCATCTCCTTTGATGATCCGCAATGCTTCCTGCGGTGATTGTTTCTCACGCTCCATTTCCACCTGAATCCGGTCTTCGATGTCTGCGATAATCCGCACTTTCAATACATGAGTT
>CAMBQS010000148.1 GCA_945870015.1 Desulfocicer vacuolatum DSM 3385 | reverse complement strand
CAGCCTGAGCAGATCGAATCATTTACTGGAAAAACGAGGAAAAAAATTAACATCGGTGGAACTTTTGCTCATCTGTATAAACAAATGATATATTTAGTGATTTGATGGGATAAAAAAAGAGGAATCCCTTAGCCTGACGGCTATGCCCTCAAGGGGGGAATATTAGTAGTCTCCCTCGAATAAATGCCATATGGCACAATTATAGGGGAAATAAAAAGGAAAAATTCCCAAATGAGATTTTTCTGTTAGTCTCTAACCCGGCTAACGGGTCAACGTATACTGCTATGGAGAAATAAAATGAAACTGTTAATCATCGGAGGCGTTGCCGGCGGAGCAACAGCCGCCGCAAGAGCGCGAAGGTTGAACGAGAAGGCTGAAATCATTGTTTTTGAAAGAGGGGAGTTCATCTCTTTTGCCAATTGCGGACTGCCTTACTATATCGGGACATCCATCCAGAACCGTGATGACCTGATGGTTACAACTCCTGCGGATTTCCGGAACCGCTACCGTATTGATGTGAGAACCTTCAGTGAAGTTGTTGCCATTGACCGGAAGAACAAGAGTGTGGAAGTCCGGAATCTTCCAGATCAGAGTGTATACCAGGAGACCTATGACAAGATTCTGCTTTCTCCGGGTGCATCTCCCATACGTCCACCTATCGAAGGAGTAAATCTGAAAAACATTTTCAGCCTTCGAAATATTCCGGATATGGATCAGATCAAGGCCTATGTAGATCAGGACAAACCCTCAACTGCCGTAGTCGTCGGAGGCGGTTTTATCGGCCTTGAAATGGCAGAGAATCTGGTTCACCGGGGGGTAAAAACAACCATTGTTGAAATGCTGGATCAGGTCATGGCGCCGCTGGACCGGGAGATGGCCGCGATTGTTCATACTTTTTTACGGGAGGGTGGTATTCAACTGTCCCTGGGAAATGCCGTTACGGCGTTCACTCAGAACGGAAAACAGATCCGGGTTTCGACCAGAAACGGAACCGAATTGATGGCGGATCTGGTGATTCTTTCGATCGGTGTAAGTCCGGAAAATCTTCTGGCAAAGCAGGCAGGTCTGAAAGTGGGGCAGTACGGCGGGATTGCAGTGGATGAAACCATGTGTACCAGTGACCCGGATATTTATGCGGTGGGGGATGCGGTTGAGACCCGTGATTTTCTGACCCAGAACCCAGCCATCATACCCCTTGCCGGGCCAGCCAACAAACAAGCACGGATTGCCGCTGACAACATCATGGGCCGGAAAGCTACCTATCCGGGCGCTCTTGGAACAGCGGTCGTAAAAATATTTGACAAGACCGTTGCCTCAACCGGTCAGAGTGAAAAAAAATTACAGAAACAGAATATACCGTATAAAAAGAGTTATACCTTTTCCGGTTCGCATGCTTCCTATTATCCCGGAGCGGAAACCATGGCGATCAAGCTTCTGTTTTCGCCGGGAACTGGAAGAATACTGGGTGCGCAGGTGGTTGGCGGGAAGGGAGTGGACAAACGGATCGATGTTCTGGCCACAGCCATTCATGCGGGTATGACGGTCTTTGATCTGGAAACCCTGGAGCTGGCCTATGCTCCTCCCTATTCATCGGCAAAAGATCCGGTCAATGTGGCTGGTTTTGTGGCTTCCAATATGGTGAAGAAAGATGTGGAAGTTATACACTGGCATGAGTTGAATGCCCTGGAGCCAAAAGAGAATATCCTGATCGACCTTCGTACAGAAGAAGAACTCATCCGTGAAGGGACAATCGATAACGCACTTCATATTCCAGTGGACGAGCTGCGCAGCCGCCTAAATGATCTGGATCGGGAAAAAACCTATATCCTTTTTTGTGCCATCGGCCTAAGGGGGTATGTGGCATACCGGATATTGAACCAGAATGGATTAAAGGCGAAAAATCTGAGCGGAGGCTATTCCCTGTTCTCCTATGCCGATATGCTGTAATTCCGATTCGGCCGGACAACTCGGGCAATATGGAACCATTATCGGAAGGGGTAGCGTATGCAACCCGTGCAGATTCTTGAAAAATGTGAATCCCTTGAAATAAAACGTAAAAAGAAAATTCAACCCGACTATGTGGAGCTGGTGTTTTATACCCGGGACACGGCTGCATGGATGAAGCTGTTATCCGGAATTTTCGGAAAGGCGGTTAAGCCTACATGGCAGAAACCCAACGATCATGATTGCAGATTGACAAAACAATTCGGGGGAATTCGCATTGAACAGACTCTTTTCATGAAAGATTTTCAGGAGTATATTGTTCTTGCCATGGTCTGGCCTTGGAAAGACAAAATTCTTTCATCACTTAAAATTCCGCTGATTAAGGCGGTTCAAAAGGTATGAGATTTGAAAGAAGAGAAAAGGGAAGTCGATTCACTGGCAATCAATGAAGTCCAGCTTGTTCTGGCGGAAAAGCGCACATCTCTGGCTGTGATGCGGACCGGCATAGCAGTGCTGGCCCTGCCTTTGTCGGTCATGAGTGTCCTCATCGCGACCTCAAAATATTATGAAGCTGTTCAGGTATTGCATTTTCTGATTCCACTGGCGGCACTCAGCACTGCTTTGATTGTTTTGGGTCTTTATCTGATTGTTCGTTCAACCATCCGGATGCGGCGATATGACAGGCTTATTCATGAAATCAAACTGAATCACAGTGTGATCGGGAAATTTATTGATTGAATAACAAGTGTAAAATTTTGCAAATTGAAGGGGGTAACGTGCAATTCGAA
Source organism: Desulfocicer vacuolatum DSM 3385 (assembly GCA_945870015.1). GTDB lineage: Bacteria > Desulfobacterota > Desulfobacteria > Desulfobacterales > SURF-7 > QZKS01. Next base: position 5,152 of record CAMBQS010000148.1, on the reverse strand, counting down.
TCCATAACCATAAGCAGGCAGGCAGAATATCTGGAACGGTTTCGGGAATGCCCCCAGAAGACATCGGATTACAGTTTTATCAACCTGTGGGGATGGGCGGAAGAGTACGGCCTTCAGTGGGCATGGGAAGATGGCCTGGTCTGGATCTGTCAGACAAAACCGGTTAACCGGTTCTGGGCACCTGTCGGGCCTTGGTTTGAAATTCCCTGGAACAAACGGTTTGCGGAATATTGGGGGAGCGGGGATGCTCTTCACCGTATTCCGGAAAAACTGATTCAGGTATGGGAGAAAGAGATCAATCAGCCGGTGGTTGTGGATGAAGACAGAGACCAGTGGGATTATCTTTATGATTTCCATGAACTTTTGGAACTGAAAGGAAACCGGTTTCACAAGAAGAAGAACCTGCTGAACCAGTTCCGGAAAAAATACGACTACCGGTTTATTCCCTTTACCAGGGATCTGATTGACCGGGCATTGGCCATGCAGGAAAGCTGGTGTACCTGGAGGGATTGTGAATCCTCGGATTCTCTTTCTGCTGAAAATCGTGTGATCGAAAGGATTTTACGTAACTGGGATGAATTGACCGGAATTTACGGAGGTGCAATTCTGGTGAATGATTCCCTGATCGCGTATACCCTTGCAGAGAAACTATCAGCGGACACCCTGGTGATCCATTTTGAAAAGGGGAGTTCGGAATACCGGGGCGTGTATCAGGCAATCCATCAGATGTTTCTGGAATCTCTGAGCCCTGGCATTCAATGGGTCAACCGGGAGCAGGACCTTGGGGATGAAGGATTGCGGAAAGCCAAAATGTCCTACAATCCAGTTGATTTTTTAAAAAAATACAAGATGAACCTGTAGCGTGTCAGAAATTTCTTTACAAGTGAACCCATAATTTGTAAATTCATGCAGTACGCCGGTATAGAATAATCTTATGAAAAAGGATGCTACCCAATGAGCTATGATTTTAATGCAGACGAAATATTTAAAATGGCCGAGCAGATGGAAAAAAATGGCGCTGCTTTTTATCGCAATGCAGCCAAAAATGTAACGGATGAAAAAAATAAGGAGATGCTGCTGACGCTGGCCGCAATGGAAGATGAACATGAAAAAACCTTTGTCAGGATGCGTATAGAATTGACCGACCGGGAAAGGACAGCCACGGTTTTTGATCCTCAGGGAGAAGCCGTTCTCTATTTAAAAGCGTTGGTGGAAACACGGGTTTTTTTTCAAAAGGAGATTGATACCACTTCCATGAGGGATATTCTCAAGGAAGCCCTTCTGGCGGAAAAGGATTCCATTGTGTTTTATCTGGGCATGAAAGAGATGGTTCCGGAAAAACTCGGGAAATCCAATCTGGAGGCGATCATCAAAGAGGAGATGAACCATATCAAGCTGATCGGCAGGGAATTATCCGCTGCAAAAAGCTGAAAAAAGACCAAGGATTAATTCCCCCTCGAGGGGGGACAAAGGGGGGTGTAAATACGATCTAATTTTTTTAAAAAAAATTATTGACAAATCAGCACACCCCCCTGCCCCCCTCAAGGGGGGAATATTAGTAGTCTCCCTTGAATAAAGCCATATGGCACAATTATAGGGGGGAATGGATAAGGAATAAACAGATGTGGTTGCCTTGTTTTTTGAATGAAGGGCGTGGTTATTTTCCGTTCAATGACCAGTCATAATCCAGATAGTGAACGGTGATGCTGCTTTTTCTGCTCTTCAGACTGTCCAGAAGCTCACCCTGCGCATATTGAATGAAAAACCCGATCACATCCTCGTTGAAATCTTCTCCGAACCATTTAAAAATACTGCTGACATACAGGTCGTTTCCATCCAGATAATTGTGTTTCAGGTCATTGAGAAATTTGCGGGTTGCATCATCCAACTGGCTGTCCAGGAGCGTACCTGTGTAGGCTTCCGGCCGGAGGGGCGGACAGCTCCTGGATGCACAGTTGATGGCAAAATGTACCCTTGGGTCTTTAAATTTCGGTCTCAGAATGGCATGTTCGATCTCGTCCAGGGTAATGATCTTTCCATTCATCCGGACAATTTTTTTCTTCCAGGGGCTTGAGAAAAGACCACCCAGATCCTTGATGGATTCAACTCCGGGATATCCGGTAAGGATCAGTTTGATAGTCCAGCTATTATAGGCATTGATGTAAAAAGCAAACTGCTCGTTTCCGGATAAGGTGTCCGGATCTGTCTGCTCCAGAATTTTGAGGTAGTCATCCAGTCTGACTTCATCCTTCTTGAAGCCCTGATAATTGACATTACTGCCCTGGACATATTGTTTCAACAAGCTGTCAAACAGGGAATGGTCAACTGTATCCATGGATCGTGCTGGTTTCGGAACCATAAACATCCCTGCAATGATCAGACCGGCCATCAGGTGAATGCTCAACTGTTTTATCTTTTTCATGGCAACCTCCTTTTTTATCCCCGCTTCCACTTATGATATTTTTCCACCCATTGGAGCAGTTTTTCCGGGGCATGGGCTTTTTTCCAGTTTCCGGCTGCATACTTGTTGGCCTCGGCAAGAGTTGGATAGATGTGTATGGTGCCGAGGATTTTGTTCAGACCCAGTCCATGCTTCATGGCCAGGACAAACTCGGCGATAATGTCGCTCGCATGGGGTCCCATGATCGTGACCCCCAGGATTCTGTCCTTGCCCGGCTCTGTAAGTACCTTGACCATTCCGTGGTTTTCAGAATCGGCAATGGCCCGATCCAGATCATCTATTTTGTAAGTTGTCACTTCATATCCGATCTTTTTTTCCTCCGCTTCTTTTTCATTGAGGCCGACCCGTGCCACTTCCGGATCTGTGAAAGTTGCCCAGGGAATCACCCGGTAATCGGTTTTGAATGTTTTGAATGCCCCGAAAAGGGAATTCACGGAAGCATACCATGCCTGATGGGCGGCTGTGTGTGTAAACTGATAAGGCCCGGCAACATCCCCGGCACAGAAGATATTCGGGAAATTGGTACGGAGAAGTTCATCGGTTTGAATGGTTCTGTTTTTTGCGATCTCAACGCCAATATCCTCCAGTCCAAACCCGCTGGTATTGGCGATCCGGCCGACAGCCACCAGGATTGCATCAAACCGGATATGGATTTCCTCTCCATTATGTTCGCAGATCAGAATGTTGTGCCCATCGAGTGCTGCAATCTCTCTGACCAGATGGCTGGTCATGACCTGGATTCCCTCGGTCTCGAATTTTTTCCGGATGGCATCGGAAATTTCCGGATCTTCCCTGCCCATAATTCTTGGTAACATCTCCACCTGGGTTACCTTGCAGCCGATACGGGAAAAGGTCTGTGCCAGTTCGCATCCAATGGGGCCGCCTCCCAGAACAACCAATCTATCCGGGCGTTTCCGGAGTTTCCATATATTGTCGGAGGTCAGGTAATCAACCTTGTCAAGCCCCTTGATGGGTGGAACAAACGGCCGGGCTCCGGTGGCCACAACAATGCTGCGCGTGGTCAAAATCCGGTCATTCACCCGAACTTCATACGGTGAAATGATTTTCGCCTCTCCCTGTATCACATCTACTCCCAGGTCCCTGTATCTCTTTACAGAATCATGGGGTTCGATTTTTTGAATGATTTTCTGAACCCGTTCCATGAGGTCTTCAAACCGGAAATCAAATCTGCCGGTTTGAAATCCGAACTCCCTGGCCCGGCGGGCGTAGGAGAGCATCCTGGCCGATCGGATCAGGGCTTTACTCGGGACACAGCCGGTGTTCAGGCAGTCTCCTCCCATTTTATGTTTTTCAATCAGGGCGACCTTTGCCTTTACTGCTGCGGCGACATAAGAAGTAACCAGACCGGCTGAGCCGGCGCCGATCACGACAAGGTTGTAGTCAAATTTTTTCGGCTTTTTGAACCGCGTCAATATCTTTCGGGCCCTTATTTTTTCGATCACTTTTCTGGCAAACAGGGGAAAGACCCCCAGAAGGGCAAAAGAGAAAATCAGACCCGGCGACAGAATGCCCTTCAGAGACTCAAGCTGACCCAGTTGCGTACCGGCATTCACATAAACAATGGTTCCGGCCAGCATGCCGATCTGACTGACCAGATAGAAACGGGCTGTCCGTATCGGGGTCAGTCCCATGAGCAGATTGATGATGAAAAATGGAAATATCGGCACCAGCCGGAGGGTGAAAAGATAAAAATCACCATCTTTTTCAATTCCCTGGTTGATGGTTTTTAGTTTATCTCCGAGCTTTTTTTGGATATAATCCTTTAACAGGAACCGGGATGTCAGAAAAGCCAGGGTCGCACCTATGGTGCTGGCAAAGGAGATCAGGATTGTTCCGAGGATCAGTCCGAACAGTGCAGCACCGGCAAGGGTCATGACCACGGCTCCGGGCAGGGACAGGGCTGTAACCAGGATGTAAATCAATACATAGACTGCGGGTGTGGAAACCGGATGGGCAGCATAATGGTTTTCAAATGCCTTCTGCTGCATCTTGATATAGTCCAGTGTCAGGTATTGTTTCAGGTCATAGACCCAGAAGAGATACGCAATCAGGGCGATCATGATGACAACAATGATTTTTAAAAGCGGCTTTTTCATTTCCGATTCCTTTTCGGATGAATGGTTCTGGTTTTTCGTAAAAGTGTTTGAACACTATCAGATTGTGCAATTCATATGCCGCATTCTGGGAGATTAATTTTTTTTCAAATGATGGCATGAAATTTGGATAACCGTTAATGTACCTATATCATAAATTGATTGGAAATAACAACATCCGGACGGAAATAGGGCAGGGTAATTGCATTTGGAATGTCAGCTTTTTAATTCCCCCCTTGAGGGGGGCCGCGGGGGGTGTTTATCTGATTGTCAGCATCCGGGAACGTGTGTGGTCCACCCGGTATATGAGACAGATGTGTTTCAGAATGATCAGGAGATGACGGATGGATCGTCTTAAATGCCCGTGTGCATATATTTATGATGAAAAAAATGGGTGTGCCGAGTTTCGGAATCCACCGGGCACCGTGTTCCAGGACCTCCCGGATGAATGGACATGCCCAAAGTGCGGTTATGAAAAGGAGTGCTTTCGAAAACTGGAAGAGGATTCGGAAGAATCCATTGAACAATCCGGAAAAGGAGAAAAGATGACAAAGCATGATGTAGTTGTATTCAGACC
>CAMBQS010000147.1 GCA_945870015.1 Desulfocicer vacuolatum DSM 3385 | reverse complement strand
AGTGAAATTCTGGACACGGAAGCCAGAGGCGGCAAATTGGAAGACCTCCTGCCGCTGATTTCCGGAAAGCGAATCCTCGAAGCCTGGGACAGGGGAAATGTCGAACATGCACCCATGATGGTCGGTCAATCCATTGGTTTCATAAACGACATCCCCACATGCAAGGAACTGCTGGAAAGAATGGCGGCAGAATGTGAAGCCCGGCTTGAAAAAACATACGGCAAGATACAAAAATAGATGCCGCCCCAAGATGTTCTTCCATAGAAAAATCTGACTACCCGTGATTGTTTTTCATTTCACGGGTATATGGGTTCGTAACTGATAAACGCCATTGGTAATCGCTGCTGTTGTTCCAGACTGGTCCTTGATTTCCACCTTGAGATTAAACTCTGATTTGCCCTTGAGCCCCGCCTCTTCTTCGATCCGCCGGATCTCTTCATCAGAAACCGTTATTTCAACATAGGCATCTGTTTTCACGGGTTTGATATATTTTATCGTCATCTCTTTTACAATCGGATAGAATTTCATAGAATCAAAGGACGACCAGCAGAAAACCCCTCCAATAAATTCGGCAAGGGAGAACAGCGCTCCGGCATACATGATGCCGATATGATTCTCATTTCCTGCAATGGGAGCAAATAGTTTCGCATACCCCTTTCGAAACTCTTTTACTTCAAGTCCCATCCGCTTGATAAAAACAATCTTGTTCTCAAGGGATTCCTGCACACTCTCTGACGACACATCCTTCATGACCCCTCCGATGTTGTGTTTTTTAAAAAATCAGTTGAACTTCCAACTGTTTCCTAAGATATCGCAAAGAACATGCCGTTCCGGGATTAAATTAAAACATATTGATAATCCGAAACATTATCATAAAAAAATAGGCTTCTTGACATTTCAGAATTATCGTTCTACCAAATACGTTAAAAAAGGTTACCTTCATTGATAATTTACAATTCAGGCAATCCTGTTATAATAAAGCCTGAGATTCAGTCAGGTGTTTTGTCAATGGAAGAATTATATTTTTTTCTGTATTTACCAGGAGGCATGCCTGTCCATTTTTGAAAAGCACGGATAAAAGCTCGTGTTTCACTGTATCCAAGCGTATTTGAAATCTCCTCGATGTGCAGCCTGGAATCTCTCAACAGGCGCAAGGACTGCTGAAAAATCATCTGGTTCCGAATCTGACGAAAGCTGACACCTTCCTTGCTGAGCTCTCTTCTGAATGACCGCTCGCTCATATTCAGTTTTTTGGCTATGGAAACGAAATCCATTTTTTCCTTCTCTGCCTGAAGAAACAGTTTCACCCTGTCGGAAAGAAAAAAATGATGCTTATTGCGCAGACTGAATTCCATACAGCATTGCTGACGAATCAGTTCAAACACCTGATCGTTTCCATCCGATATGTTCAAGCTTAATGATGATCGGGCAATATCAAAACAGGTCCTGGGTTGATCAAACAGGACTGTATCGACAAATGCCTCCTTGTACTTTTCGATCCCGGCTCTTGGACCATGCGAGAAAGACACTGCCTTGATGATACAGTTCTTTTTCCCAGGCAACCGGGTTTCCACCGCTGAAATCCCGGCCTTGATGTCACGTTCGGTCACAAAAGGAAGCAGCGTTCCGGTGGGATACCTTTCCACAAGGTAAATGCGAATCCGATCATCCACTGTTTCCGGATACAGGTTAAAAAAACTATGTCCCAGCATGCAATAATCAACCACGCTGTAAATCATGTCACCAACTGTCGGGGCACTTGCCATCAGGCTTCCCAAAACTCCGTGGGCTTTTGTGGTGAAATAACCACCAAGCTCCCAGGCTGTCTCCGGTTCCGGAGCATGCACTATCAAGTTCCGGATAATCGCAAGCTCTTGATCCAGGAAGATATCATTCTGCGGATCCAGAAAATCGTTTTCATTCAGGCCTGTTCCTTCAAAAAGCAGTTTTGTGTTGATCCCCCGGTCAATGGCAAAACGCAGAATCGGATACACTCCTGTAATCGGTCGTCTGGAATTGTTTTTCTGTTCCATCATCTCCGGATAGCCTTTTGAAATAATTTTGGCCGGAAATATGATTTTTTAGACCTTTTGGGTCATTCACAAGCCAGCATCCATCATATATATAAAATTAGCATAAAATATGCCAGCGGAAACATTTACACTGTTTCCGGCCTGAATTAATCTTACCATGAAGGAGGAAAAGGTATGGCGGCAAAAAGATATCACGGCGAAATGGAAAAAGAGACGGGTTCATCCTCATCCGGGTCCGCAGGAAAACCGGAAAAAAAAATACGCTACACCGGAACACCTATTGACTTCTGGAGAATACACGGCTGGAAGCATCCGTTTCAATTTTTGCATTCCATCTATTATTTCGGCAATCCAAGAAGGTATGTCGGAATGCTGATTAAAATTTTTAATTTTCTGGATACCCATATCCCGAAAAAACATTGGCGGAATCCTTTACTGAAACCGCTGCTGACCTATCTGCCCGCCCGATATCATGGAAAAGTCCTGACCATCGATCATGCCAATAAAATTATCAATCTGAACCAGAGTGTTCACGTTGACCCCAAACGGGCCAAAAGAGTTCTGACTTATGAAATGGTCAATCAGATTGTCATCAACAGCTCGGATACCATTGCCCTTGGCGATTGCGTCTGCCGAAGCCTGATCGAAAACCCGTGCACACCGAATCATGTCTGCATGTTCATCGGTGAACCATTTGCCACCTATGCCGTCAAACGCGGAAAAAGGCTGAACATCCATTACGCCACCAAAGAGGAAGCACTGGAAGCCATCCGGCAGGCGCATGAACTGGGATATGTGCACAATGCCTTTTTCAAAGATGCGGCCGGAGACCGGATGTTTGCATTGTGCAACTGTTGTAGCTGCTGCTGCAAGGGGATCGAAATAACCAACATCTTTAAGAATATTTATCAGGATGATGTACCAACGCCACGAATGCTTGAAGCTTCCGGATATCTTGCTGTTCATGACAAGGAGAAGTGTACTGGATGCGGAGCCTGTGTGGATGCCTGCCATTTCAACGCAGTTACAATGGGTTCGGTCAATGGCAGTCCCAAAGCCGAAATCGACCATGCACATTGTTTTGGTTGCGGCATCTGTGTGGACAAATGCAAAGCCAACGCCATCCGGCTTGAAAAAGATCCCTACGGAACCATGCCACTGGATATAGAACATCTGCTCAATGCCAAGGTGATGTAAAATGGAAAAAAACGGAAACAGGAGAAACAAATGAAACCAACCCGGAAAATATCAGCAGATGTTGTCGTCATCGGTTCAGGGCCTGGCGGGGCTACCGTAGCGCGTGAACTCTCATTGCTTGGGAAAAGCGTAATCCTTCTCGAAAGGGGTGCGGATCATAAGTTTTACGGCAACCTGCCGGGCTGTGCATTGATGCTCGAAAAACTGGGTTTTGGCACGACAATGGAAGGCCATCCGATGCTCAGGGCCATGACAACCGGCGGCAGTTCCATGTTATATGGCGGTGCCGCCATTGATCCACCTCCGTGGTTGAAAAAAAATTACGAAATCGATCTTGAACCCTATGCCCGGATGCTGAAAGAGGAAATCGGAATCAAACCGACACCCGACCATATGATCGGACCCAAAGCCAGAAGAATCATGAAGGCTGCCCATGAACTGAATATTTCCTGGGAACCCATGAACAAATTTATCGATCATGACCGATGCAAGCAAAAATGCCCGGAATGCTTTTATGGATGCAAAACCGGAGCAAAATGGACAGCACGGGATTTTGCCTATGAAGCAGTAGAAAAAGGCGCTTCCCTGATCAACAAGGCCAGGGTGGAGAAGGTTAAAATTGAAAATGGAAAAGCCACAGGAGTCTTTGCCGAAACACCGAAAGAAAAACTGGACATATCTTCCAGGGTAACAGTTGTTTCTGCCGGCGGACTGGGAACCCCTTCGATTCTGCTCCGTTCAGGCATACAGGAAGCAGGAGACCGGTTTTTCGCTGACCCGCTGATCATTACCTATGGGAATGCTCCGGAAGATATGCCGGATTCCCCCAAAGAACCGCCCATGCTCTGCGGCAAGCTGGACAACGCGGACGGGCTTCTGATCGGAGATCTGCCCGAACCCATGCCGATGTTCCTCCTTCAGATGCTGTATCTTGGCCCAGGCAAGATCAAAAACATCCGGAAGTATCCCCGGAAACTGGCGGTCATGATCAAAGTCCGGGATGAAATGGTTGGATACGTCAAGGCTGATGAAACCTGTTCAAAACACTATACCCAGGCAGACAGGGAAAAAATGGAAAGAGGCATTGAGCTTTCCAAAAAAATTCTGTTGCAAGCCGGATGTGATGCCAAATCCATTGTAACCACTCCTCCGCGAATGGCCCACCCCGGCGGTACGGCCAGAATCGGACAAGTTGTCGATAATGACCTGGAAACAAAGATTGAAAATCTGTATGTCTGTGATGCAAGTGTTTTCCCCGAGCCATGCGGCATACCGCCGGTTCTGTCGATTCTCTCGTTCGGGAAAAGGCTTGTGGATACGCGTTTGAAACATATTCTATAAAGAGATATGATGCTCATCGATATTGGCATACAGAAGTGCGCTTCATGGTTTGCTTCCCCCCCCAAAAAAACAAGCCATCAAGCTCCGACTGTCAACCAAAAATCTCCTTATGCGCGATTCAGGATGACCGTTACAAAGATCTTCTCCATCCGGCCGGCGCCATTGGGCTTCGACTGGATGGAGAAATTCCAAAAAGGCGCCACAAAAACTTCTAGCGTTTCATAGCAATACAACCCGTTGACATTTTTAATATTTTTTGATATTAATGATAGACTGCCACTAACAGTGAACTGTATGGCAATTCCGATTCCGGAAAGAATTCGAAGACTTTTTTGCGGAAGCATCAACGGTAAATAGATTTGAAAAAAACCAAATCGACTCAATCGAAACCAACATCCACCCCGCCTGCATGGCAAGATTTACTAACCAGCAGGGGCGGTCATCCAATTCTGTTGGTTTTACTTGGGCTCTCCACAATTTCCGGTTTGTTTATCATAGGCCGACACAACTATCTTCTATTCCATACGCTGGTCGAACTGGGCGCCGTGGCGGTTGCATGGAGTGTTTTCCTCCTCATCTGGAACGCCAGATGTCTGAAAACACCCCCGGCATTTGTCCTGCTGGGGATCGGCTATGCGCTGGTGGGAGCATTGGATCTGCTGCACGCCCTGGCATATAAAGATATGGGCGTCTTTCCGGAAACTGGAGCGGATTTGGCAACCCAATTATGGATTGCGGCCAGGTTTATCGAAACCTCGGCGATGTTGCTTTTTCCCCTGTGCTTTATTGTTGGCGGGCTCGTCCAATGGGGAGTTTATGCCCTTATCGCCGGTACCTTTATCATGATCGGAGGCATTTTTGCATGGGATTTGTTTCCTGAATGTTTTAATGCAAAAACCGGTTTAACACCGTTTAAAATTGCAAGCGAATACATTGTCATTGGGGCGCTCTCTGTTTCAGCCATCTTGACGCACCGAAAACGGAATTCAATTGATAAAAATGTAGCATTGTATTTGACCGTGGCAATCCTGGTGATGATACTATCTGAATTTTGTTTCACGCTTTATACATCACCTTTCGGTCTGGCCAACATGATCGGCCATCTGTTCAAGGTGATTTCTTTCATACTGATTTACCGGGCATTGATTATGGAGAGCCTGGAACGGCCAATGGAAACCCTCGCCCACGGATTAAGTGAAGAGATCGAAAGATACAGCCGGGTTATCGAGACCGCAGTCGACGGATTTTGGATTGTGGACATGCAAGGACGAATTTGTGATGCCAATGCATCGGCTGAACAAATGATGGGATTTTCCCGCGACACCCTTCTTTCCATGCAGATAAACGATATCGAGGCAAACGAATCCGCCGGGGAAACTGCGTGGCATATGAAAAAGGTGGTGGAAAAAGGCTATGCTTTATTCGAAACAAAACACCGGCATCAAGACGGTTCTATCCTGGACGTCGAGGTAAGCTGCAGTTTTCTTCCATACGACAACGGACGGTTCATTGTGTTTGTGCGGGACATCTCGGAACGAAAGCAACTCGCGGCGAATTTAGCTGCCGAGCATATGGCACTTGAGGCAATCTTCAACGCATCCCCTGATATTCTGGTACTCAAAGACAACAATTCTGTTTATCAACGGGCCAACCCTACTTTTTGCACCTTTATTGGCAAGGACAGCGGCCATATCATTGGCCGAACCGATTATGAACTGTTTCCGGAAGAAGATGCCCGACAGTATGTGCTTGGTGATGCAGCAGTTTTAAAAACCGGTATTCAGCAGAATGAGGAGTGGCTGGTGATGGGTCAGACAGGCCAGCGGTGGCTGCAGGTGATCAAAACCGCTGTTCGTGACACCAGCGGCCGGTCACTGGGCATCCTCTGTACGGGAAGGGATGTATCTGAACACCATCGACTAAATAATCTTTTGCTGGACACGATCCAGAAAGAACAGGAAAAATTGGCCCAGGAGTTACATGACGGTTTGTGCCAGGATTTGAAAAGCCTTGAAATAGAAGCCGCGCTGCTGGAGGATATGGCAGCAAACAGGGATGAAAATACTCAATCATTTTCCGCCGCTATCGGCCGGAAGGCCAATCTCGCAGTACGAAAAGCCTATGCCATTGCGGGGGGAAGACTTCCTTTGGGGCTGAATGCTGAAAATTTCAGCGCTGCACTTTCAGAGTTAGTTGAAAATACTCAAAAATCAGCAACAAATCAAGTGTCGGGATCGATCCGCACAGATCTGACGCCATGCGACGATAAACAGGCATATCATCTTTATCGTATCGCTCAGGAGGGTATAAAAAATGCGATGCAACATTCCAAAGCTTCGAAGATAGAGCTTATCTGGCGAAAGGAGAATAACCTGATGCTTTTATCGATAAGAGACAATGGAATCGGGATCGGCAGCAAAAAAGCAGAAACACCGCGTGGTATGGGATTGCAAGTGATGCTTTCACGGGCACAAGCGATAGGCGCTAATTTGACTATTCCGGCTCTGGAAAAAAGTGGAACAGAAATTCTGGTGAGGTTGAGGGATGAGTAAAAAAACGCGGATATTTTTAATAGATGATCATCCGGCCATGCGACACGGAATTGCACAGTTGGTGGCCAAGGAAAATGACCTTGAGGTGTGCGGCGAAGCCGGGAACCGTCATGAAACCTTGGAAGCGATAAAGTGTACTCCCCCGGATTTCATCGTATTGGACATTGCCTTGAAAGATCCGGATCGCACCGGCCTTGATCTTATCTCTGAAATTCATGCGTGTGTAGGGCCTCTGCCTATTTTGATTTATTCCATGCATGACGAAAAAATATATGCGGAAAGGGCACTGCGGGCAGGTGCCCGGGGATACTTGATGAAGCAGGAACCGGTTCGACGGATCATCGACGCCATCCGCGGAATTATCAATGACGGAATTTATGTCAGTGAAACGATCAGCCTCAGGATTCTCTTAAAGCATTTCGAATCACCCTGCGAATCCCAAGAGCCGGTAACGCCGGAAGATTGCCTCTCTGTTCGGGAGTTCGAGGTTTTCCGGCTGATCGGAGGAGGGTTGCAGCCGAGGGAAATCGCCCAAAAACTATGCCTCAGCACCAAGACCGTCGAAACACACCGGATGAATATCCGAAAAAAGCTCGGCATGGCAAATGCTTCCGAAGTGACCCGTTATGCAGTTGAAAGGAGCCACATGAGACATCAAACATCATAGTAAGTCAATCCACTTACCACTTCGCTCTGAAACCTCCGACAAACCAGTGAAAATCAAATAATACAATTATTCTATTTTTTATAAAATTTCAGAATGTTATTGAATCATG
>CAMBQS010000146.1 GCA_945870015.1 Desulfocicer vacuolatum DSM 3385 | reverse complement strand
ACAGACCGGATGCCTTGGACACAGTACTTATTCCGTATTATATACGGAAATGTGATGCAGTATATAAAATTGAGTGTTGATGGCGTGACGTGTTTCTTCAGGATAATCGCATGTGGAATGTCAGCTTTTTAATTCCCCCCTTGAGGGGGGCCTGGGGGGTGTATTGGTTTATCGATGAAAACCATATATTCGAAATATCAGGGTTTTGCTACACCCCCCTTAATCCCCCCTCAAGGGGGGAATCGGTTTAATAAGGATATTATTTCCAAATGCGATTACCCTAGTGTTTCTTCTGTTGTCATTGACAATTTGGTACGGTTTTGATACTTTTACAGAGTTTTAATATTTTTTAATAATATATTCAATATGTTAAATATATAAACAGGATAGTAAAAGAAGGGGGAAATGGAAAAATATTTTTGGTCTGAACCGATGCGCTCTACTGCTTTTCCAATTGCAAAACCAGGATATGGTGTAATTGGAGCATCTGCATTTGCAACAGTAATATTTGCGCTGATCGGTTTTACAGGACTCTCCTTTCTGGGTCTCGTTGTTACTTTTTTTATCTGCTGGTTTTTCAGGGACCCGGATCGCGTTATACCCACACAGGAAGGGGCAGTGGTTTCACCGGCGGATGGTAAGGTGGTTGTTCATGAAATTGTAAATGAAAATCCATTTATCGAGGGTCCATGCCTGAAAATCAGTATTTTTATGTCTGTCCTGAATGTCCATGTAAACCGGATTCCCCATGAGGGGAAAATTTCCAGGATTGTGTATAATCCAGGTAAGTTTTTTTCTGCCAATCTGGATAAGGCTTCACTGGATAATGAACAGAATGCAGTTGTTCTGGAGACAGGAAATGGGAAAAAAATCTGTTTTATCCAGATTGCCGGTCTGATTGCGAGACGGATTCTATGCAACATCCAGGTAGGGGATGCGTTACTGCGGGGGCAGCGGTTTGGAATGATCTGCTTCGGGTCCCGTCTGGATGTTTTTTTGCCACCGGACACCCGATCGGAAATCTCAATCGGAGACAAGGTACAGGCCGGTACATCCATATTGGGGTATCTGAATTGATCCATTACTGAAATCAGATCATTTTTAAATCAGAAAAAATTGCTTCGCCGACCTTCTGGGTCGGCGATTTTAATCTAATCTTTATAGATCAGGGACAGTGGAGTAAAAGTATATGTCGAAGAAGTATAAAATTGCTGTTGTCGGGGGGGATGGAACAGGCCCTGAGGTTGTTGCGGAAGGAATCAAGGTATTGAATGCAGTCGCAGAGAAGAGTGATTTTTCAATACAATATACTGATTTTCATATTGGTGGTGAGCATTATAAAGCAACAGGAGAGATCCTTACAGACAAGGTCAAGGCATCCCTGCGGGAACATGATTCGATTTTTCTGGGTGCGATCGGGCATCCGGATGTGAAACCAGGGATTCTTGAAAAAGGACTTCTGTTGAACTTGCGGTTTGATTTGGATCAATATATTAACCTGAGACCGGTTAAATTATATGAAGGTGTTGAAACCCCCCTGAAAGACAAAAAGCCGGAACATATCGATTTTGTGGTGGTTCGGGAAAATACGGAAGGGCTTTATTCCGGGGCGGGCGGAACCCTGAAGTACGGGACACCGGACGAGGTGGCTGTTCAGGAGTCTATTAATACCCGAAAAGGTGTGGAAAGGTGTGTCCGGTACGCGTTTGAGTACTGCAGGAAACGCAACAAAAGAAAAAAATTGACACTGTGTGGAAAAACCAATGTACTCACGTTTGCTTTTGATTTATGGGAAAGAACTTTTCATGAAGTGGCCAAAGAGTTTCCGGATATTACGATCGATTACGCTCATGTGGATGCGATCTGTATGTGGATGGTCAAGAATCCCGAGTGGTTTGATGTCATTGTAACCGATAACATGTTTGGAGATATCATTACTGATCTGGGCGCAATGATTCAGGGTGGCATGGGGATCGCCGCAGGCGGCAATATCAATCCACAAGGCGTTTCCATGTTTGAGCCCATCGGTGGCTCCGCTCCGAAGTACACCGGGAAGCAGGTAATCAACCCCCTTGCTGCAATCATGGCCGGACAGTTGATGCTGGAGACACTTGGAGAGCAAAAAGCAGCAGAGCGGGTTGAAGCGGCTGTTCAAAAAGTCCTGCGGGAGGATATCAAAGATGTTGCTGCCGGCAAAATGGGTTACACAACAAGTGAAGTTGGAGATCTTGTAGTGGAATTTATCGGCAAAACATCATAATTTTTATTGCATGGAAGTTAATTTTAAAGAAGATCGCTTCAGGAGTGTGTTTGTGGAACGAGTACCGATAACAAAAGAGGGATATGAGGTTCTGAGAAAAGAGCTTGTTCAGCTCAAAAGTGTTGAACGGCCCTTGAACATTAAGTCGATTGAAGAAGCCAGAGCCCATGGTGATTTATCTGAAAATGCTGAATTTGAAGCAGCAAAGGATCGTCAGGGATTTATCGAAGGGAGAATTGGTGAGCTTGAGTTCAAGCTGGCCAATGCAGATATCATCGACCCCACAAAACTATCGAAAGATAAGGTTGTCTTTGGATGCCGGGTTTTGCTGGAGAACGTGGCTACCGGTGATGAGGTGGAGTATCAACTGGTTGGCCCGGATGAATCCGATATCGACGAAGGCCGGATATCCGTTTCGTCCCCTCTTGGAAAAGCGATGCTCGGGAAAGTACCAGGGAATGAAGTTGTCCTGAATGCTCCGGGTGGTAAAAGAAGCTATGAACTGATTAAGATTCTATAGGATCAATTCTTTTTTATACATTTGATTAACAACAAACAGGAGGATAGTAACTTTGGCACGAGTAACGATTGAAGACTGCCTGGAAAAGGTTGAGAACCGGTTTGAACTGGTTCATATGGCTGCCAAAAGGGTACGGCAGATTCGGGAAGGTTCTGATTATCTGGTATATTCTCCGAAAAATGAGGATATTGTTGTTTCACTGCGGGAGATTGCTGCAGGCAAGGTGCGACGGAAAAAGAACGAGTAATTCAATCCGGATAGACATTTTTCATGTCACGTCATCCATATTCGACGATGAAACGGCTGGTTGGAAAGGCTATCCACCGATATCGAATGATATCCGATGGCGAAAAAATCGCAGTCGGTCTTTCCGGAGGGAAGGACAGTCTGGCCTTGATGTGGATTTTAACGGAACGGTTATCACGGATTCCAATTTCATACGAGTTGTTTCCGATTCATGTTGATCCGGGATTCGAGGGCAGTGATATTTCTCTTCTGGAAGAGTATTGCACAAGAATGAATTACAATCTGAGGGTGGAAAGAACGGATTTTGGTATCCGGGCACATAGAAAGGAGAACCGGGAAAACCCTTGTTTCTCATGTTCCCGACTGAGACGGAAAAGATTGTTTGAAGTCGCATCTGAACTGGGTTGTAATAAACTGGCACTGGGTCACCATAAAGATGATATTATTGAAACCCTCTTCATGAATATGTGTTATGGGGGAACCATCAGCACAATGCTTCCGTCACAATCCTTGTTTCATGGAGGGTTTACAATCATTCGACCGTTATCTTACATTGATGAAGATATGATTGCCCGGTTTGCAGAGAAGAAGGATTTTCCCATGTTCCGGAATGCCTGTCCTTCTGAAAAACATTCCAAGCGATATGAGATCAAGCAGATGCTTTCGGAATTATATAAAACCAATCGAAAGATTAAAGGCAATATTTTCAGATCCATGTCCCATGTAAATACCGATTACCTTTTATGACAGGAGGCTAAGGATTATCACATTCGGTTTCAATCCTTTTTAAAGCATGAAAGATATACAGAATCAACTGGATGATCGAAACATTCCGATTAACAAAGTCGGTATCAAGAATATTAAATATCCCATTACCGTAATGGATCGGAAAGATAATAAGCAGCATACGGTTGCAACCATTAACATGTATGTTGATCTTCCGCATAACAGCAAGGGAACGCATATGAGCCGGTTTGTAGAGATGCTGCATGCATTCCGGCCGGAAGTATCCTTGAAATCCTTTTCCGTTATTCTGGATCAGATGAAGAAAGACCTCCATGCCGCATCCGCACATATTGAGGTTACGTTTCCCTATTTTATCCGTAAAGAAGCACCTGTCAGTAAATCCCCTGGTCTGATGGATTACACATGCCGGCTGATTGGAAACAGTGATCCAAAAGGGAGAGTGGATCTTATCTCCGAGGTAATTGTTCCCATCTCTTCGGTCTGCCCGTGCAGCAAGGAGATCAGTGATGGAGGCGCGCACAATCAACGCGGGGAGGTCTGCCTGAGTACCCGTTTTAAAAAATTTATCTGGATAGAAGATATGATAACACTTGTAGAAAGAGCAGCCTCTTGTGATGTTTTCTCGGTGTTGAAAAGGGTTGATGAAAAATGGGTAACCGAAAAAGGATACAACAATCCAAAGTTTGTTGAGGATATTGTTCGTGATATTTCCAAGAGCTTGATGGAGGATGACAATATCACCTGGTTTTCGGTCAGCGTTGAGAATTTTGAGTCAATTCATCATCACAGTGCTTACGCATTTATCACAAGCGATAAAAAAATAGAGAATAGAATATGTACATAGAATATGCACGATCGGATATCCGGGTCATTTTTTTTTTGACAGGCTAGTAGTAGAGATGGTGGATCTGTCTCATAATGTTTTCCATCGAATTTGGATTGGAATTCAATATGACAACAAAGCTTAGCAGTTTACCCGTTCGTGTCTGTAAATATCCAGCCCGTGACCGGACTCCGGTCAGGGTTCCTGTTTTATAAAGCTCACGTCCCTCTTTTTTCAACAAATTCCGGTATGGGAAAAATTCTTTTAAGATTTGACCCATCATACTTGCAGACAATCGATTCAAGGTCGAAAGCCCGGAACCTTCCTGAAATTGAATTTCAGACAATCCACGGTGAGTCGCTGCATATTTCTGTGCAACCTGAATTCCCTTGGCAAGCGTTCCTGGTTCTCCGTGCTTTGCAGCTCCGGCTGCGATCAGAATCTGGTTGGCTGTGAAATTGCTCGAATAGTAGAGCATTTTCCTGATAATCTCCTGTAAAGATTGGGGGGATCGGTATCGCAGAATGAGTGTATCCTGATTTCTATCAATGATACCCTGTTGGATTATCCCCTTGACAGGTACTTTTCTTTCTAAAAAATGTTTGAATATATAGCCGGCATAAAGAATATGCTCTTGATTGTTGTCAGACAGAATGATTCTGCCCTGATCCAATGAAGAACGGGCAATTCTGTCTAAAACAAATGGTAGCAAGGGTGTTTGAGGTTCCGCACTGACATACGCTCCGTTTCGATCTTTTTTAAAAAATACAGTATTGAAATTTACACACAGAGAACCATTCGGCGCATCATAGGGCTGGGTTGAATTTTTTGTTGCACCGGGAATGATTATCGGTGATTGAAAATGGGTATCATCCAGGATGATATTATTTATTTCAGGGATCTGATCACCGATCTGATGAATCATTTCTGGAATGGTTTCTGAAATGATCAAAGGATCGCCATACCCTTTAATTTTCAAATTTTTATGCGGATCACTGAAAAAATCCGTATGAAAGTGATAATCCTCACCAAGTGCATTCATTGCGACCAGGGCTGTGAAGAGTTTTAGAATCGAAGCAGGAGTCAGCATCTGATCCGCATGTATACGAATCAGATGCTTATTGGAATGGATTTCGGAGATAAGGAGTGAATCGTTCTTTCCCAGTAATTTTTTAAAGGAATCTTCGGGTGCTGCAGCGTAGGATAAGCTTTGTCCCATGGAACACACACAGATAAATAATATTATCAGGAATTTGAGTGACAATAGGAAATAGCGGGTATAGGGAGATCTATTATTTTTCATCTATTCAATCAAAGCATATGTGTGATGATCCGGCTATTTTTATATATTGAGCCAATTTCAAAACTATTAAAAAGCGTCACACCGGCGAAAGTCGGTGCCGAGAAAAGAGCCGAAAATACTGGATAGCGCTACGCTTCACTGCGTGTCTATTTTTCGCCGGAACTACAACAACAGACTTTTGAAATTGGCTCTATTGTCAAATCCAGTACAGCAATATCGAACAGAGGATACTTTTTATCCTTTACTATTTAATCAACTATGGTTATGAGTGAAACCTGTCTGAACCGTACCATATTTTCTGACGGATTGATATCATAAAAATGCAACGGAGTTTTATGAAGAAGACCAATACATTCAAGGATTTGCGTGAGAGAGAACAGCATTTGCGCCGGGAAGTAATCATTATAGCAACAGAAGAACTTTTTTCCCGGAAGGCGTTTCATGACATCAATATGAAGGATATTGCAAAGGCCGCAAAAGTATCCGTTGCAAGTATCTATCGGTATTTTGATTCACAGGATGATCTGCTGCTGGCTGTTCTGTTGAAAGATATTGATAATGTAAATCAATTGATCAGAGATTTGACAAAGGCGGCGGATTCCTCACTGGAAGATATATCCTCTATCTTCGTTGATTATCTGCTGGATAACGAAGCCACTTTTCAGATTGCATGCTATTTTTTAATCCGGGGAGACCGGGATAGTGTTGTTTCCAAGAAATTTGAGTCTGTGAAAGCTGTTTTTCTGGATCGATTTGATTCCGGCCTCAATACAATGGACTATAAAAAACACAGCCGGGTTTTTTCAGAATCCTTTTTTGCAGCCATCCTTGGCATTGTGATTACCCATAGAGATCGTGAAGGCATGAGTATTGAAAACCGGGAGTATCTTCATGAACTTGCAAGATTCACCGCTAAGGCTTTTGATTGTTCCATGAAAGCGTTTTCAAAATAGTGCGGGATTATAATTCCATGATAACCGGAATAATAACCGGACGGCGTTTAATGGTAAAATAAAAATACTGGCGTAAGGCTGTCTGAAGTTTTGCCTGGATAATCTCAATCCGGTTTGGTACCTCCGTGCCGATATCTTCAATAATTTCAAGTACAACGCATTGCGCATCATCCAGCAGATGACCGGTTTCAGTCCAAAAAACAAAACCACGGGACAGGATTTCAGGACCGTGAATCACGATGCCGGTTTCTTCATCAAAAGCAAGTGTGACGACCACTACACCTTCTTCGGATAAAAAACGTCTTTCCTTCAGAACACTTCTTCCAACATCTCCAATTCCTTTTCCATCGATCAGCACGCGGCCGGTTTCAATACTTCCGGATATCCGGCATCCATTTTCATCAAATTCAATAATGTTCCCGTTTTCAGCCAGAATAATATTTTTTGGGGGGATGCCGGTTTGTTCCGCCAATCTTGTATGAAGCAGCAGGTGACGGTATTCACCGTGAACCGGTATAAAAAATCTGGGTTTGGTCAGACCGATCATCAATTTTAACTCTTCCTGAAAAGCATGCCCGGACACATGGATGTTCGAGATTTTTTCATAAATAACATCCGCTCCCTTTCGGTACAGGTTATTAATAATGTTTGTAATCGCCTTTTCATTTCCAGGTATGAATTTGGAAGAGAGGATAATGGTATCCCCTTTTTTAACCTTGATCTGCTTGTGGGTGTCAGAGGCCATGCGAGCCAGGGCAGACATGGGTTCTCCCTGGCTTCCGGTGGTGATCATTAAAATCTCATTATCAGGAAAATTTTTGATATCATTGATAAAAATCTCCATATTATCGGGAATGATGATATGGCCGAGGGATTTTGCAATTTCCACCGTCATCTCAATGCTTCGTCCATTTAATATGACTTTACTATCTTTTTTGTTTGCAATATTAATTAATTGTTGAATCCTGGCAACATTCGAGGCAAACAGGGCAACAATCACCCGGCCACTGGTGTTCAGGATAATCGATTCCAGTTCCCGGCCAACATGCTGATCGGATACGGTATATCCTTCTTTTTCAACATTGGTTGAATCCGACAGGAGAG
>CAMBQS010000145.1 GCA_945870015.1 Desulfocicer vacuolatum DSM 3385 | reverse complement strand
AAAGCTCTTGAAGCCTATGACGAAGAATTCAAGGATACGATTAAATAATTAGGCGAATGATACAAAAAGTTCGTTTTTTTAGATTTTCGAACTGATGTCCTTTCGCTCTGGTGAAATAAGGGTAAAACTGTATGCCAACTTTAAAAGAAGTTAAAAAAAAGATCGGTAGTATCAAAAAGACGAAGCAGATTACCAAAGCGATGAACATGGTTGCTGCTTCGAGGCTGCGCGGTGCCCAGAATGCCATGGAAGCTTTCAGACCTTTTGCCGGTAAATTTGCTGAGGTTCTCGGCAGTTTGTCAGAAAAAGCAGGCGAGAACGCAAATCCTCTCCTGACACCCAGGGAAACTGTTAAGAAAATTCATATTGTCCTTTGTACTTCCGACCGGGGGCTTTGCGGTGGTTTCAACATGAACCTGATTAATACTGCTGCCAGATTCATGCGGGAAAAAATTTCGGAAGGCAAAGAGGTTGTATTTACCAATTTTGGCAAAAAAGGACGTGATTGGTGTAGAGGCTCAAAATTACATATTGTAAAAGAGCATCTTGGTGTTGTTGGAACAACATTTGGTTTTAATGTTGCAACAAACGCGGGCAGAAATTTGATTGATGGCTTCCTGACTGGAGAATGGGATGAAGTTTACATTGTCTGGTCAAATTTTATCAGCATGGGAAAGCAGGTTCCGGTTCTGCAAAAAATTCTTCCCATTCCACCGATTGAAGCCGATCCGGAAAAAGATGGTAATGCTCCTTATGTGGCAGAACACATCTGTGAACCATCACCGGATGAATTGATGGGCGAAATGTTACCGCGAAATGTTTTTATTCAAATTCACAGTGGGTTGCTGGAAACATCAACCAGTGAGCATGCCGCACGTATGATGGCGATGGATAATGCATCCAAGGCATGTAATGATATGATTGACGAATTAACACTCTTGTATAATAAAGCCCGGCAGGCGGCTATTACAGCCGACCTGATGGATATAGTCGGCGGAGCAGAGGCTCTTAAAGGATAAACCTGAATAATAAGTACTAGCGATTTATAGGAGGTCTATAAATGGGAGAGAATATTGGTAAAGTTGTACAGGTTATGGGGCCTGTAATTGACGTTGAATTTGAGCCGGGTAAACTGCCGGCGATCCTTAGCGCGCTGACGCTGAGCAACCCTTCGATTAATGATGAACCGAATAATCTGGTTATAGAAGTAGCACAGCATCTCGGTGATAATGTTGTTCGAACCGTTGCCATGGATGTTACCGACGGTCTGGTTCGTGGAATGGAAGTAAGAGATACAGGAAAACCGATTATGATGCCGGTTGGTGCAGCAGGGCTTGGTCGGGTTTTAAATGTAGTCGGTAAACCAGTTGATGGATTGGGTCCGGTCAGCCAGGAAAAAATGATGCCGATTCATCGACCTGCACCTTTATTCACCGAGCAGGATACAGAAGTTAATGTTCTGGAAACCGGTGTAAAGGTAATTGATCTCCTTGTGCCTTTCCCCAGAGGCGGGAAAATGGGGATGTTCGGTGGTGCTGGTGTTGGAAAAACCGTTATTATGATGGAAATGGTTCACAACATTGCAATGCAGCATGGCGGCATATCTGTATTTGCCGGCGTTGGCGAAAGAACGCGTGAAGGTAACGACCTTTACCATGAAATGAAGGAATCCGGCGTTCTGCCAAAGGCTGCATTGATTTACGGCCAGATGACCGAGCCTCCTGGAGCGCGTTCCCGTGTTGCGCTTTCCGCATTGACAGCAGCAGAATACTATCGAGATGTTGAAGGCCAGGATGTTCTTATTTTTATTGATAATATTTTCCGTTTTACTCAGGCCGGTGCGGAAGTATCTGCTCTTCTTGGACGTATTCCGTCTGCTGTTGGATATCAGCCGACTCTTGCTGTTGATCTGGGTGCTCTTCAAGAGCGTATTACTTCAACAGATAAAGGTTCCATCACGGCTGTTCAGTGTGTATATGTTCCTGCTGACGACTTGACAGACCCAGCTCCTGCAACAACATTTGCGCATCTTGACGGAACGGTTGTACTGTCTCGCGGTATTTCAGATAAAGGGATTTACCCTGCGGTGGATCCTCTTGATTCCAGTTCCCGGATTCTGGATGCTGCCTATGTTGGTGAGGAACACTACAATGTTGCCCGGCAGGTTCAACAGATTCTCCAGAAATATAAAGAACTTCAAGATATTATCGCAATTCTTGGTGTGGATGAATTGTCTGATGAAGACAAGATTACAGTTGAGCGTGCAAGACGAATTCAACGATTTCTTTCACAGCCTTTCCATGTAGCCGAAGTATTTACAGGTTTCCCAGGCAAATATGTAAAAATTGCGGACACTGTTCGTGGTTTCAAAGAGATCTGTGATGGGAAACACGATGATCTTCCGGAACAGGCATTCTATATGGTAGGTTCTGTTGAAGAGGCACGCGAAAAAGCCCAAGCAATGGCAAAAGCATAAAAACAGATTAGGGGACAAAGATGGCTGAAAATATTAAACTTGAAATTGTTACCCCAGACAACTTGGTTGTTGATGACGAGGTTCAGATTGTAATGGCTCCCGGATCGGACGGTGAGTTTGGAATCCTGAAAGGACATACACCTTTTTTAACGAGTCTTAAAGTCGGGACAGTTAAATACAAGGATACATCCGGAAAGGAAAGACTCGTATTTGTAAGTGGAGGTTTTGCAGAAGCCTTGCCGGATAAGGTTACCATTCTGGCCGAGTCTGCCGAGAGGAGACGAGATATTGATCAGGAACGTGCAAAACAAGCGATGGAAAGAGCGGAGAAACGTCTATCGTCAAGTGATGAGTCTATCGATTACGTGCGGGCTAAAGCTTCACTGACAAGAGCTATGCACCGTCTTAGAATTACAGGATATAGTGTCTGATTATTCCGTTCTTTGATTGTAAACAAATTAAAAAAAGGGTGTGCCTTCATGGTCTGCCCTTTTTTTGTTTAAAGGTGAATTGTTATGAAAAATGAAGGTTATAAAACAGCAATTATTATTCTTGCAGCAGGTCTTGGTACCCGGATGAAGTCCGATATGGCCAAAGTTCTTCATAAGGTAGGTGAAAAGCCAATGATCAATCATGTGGTGGATACTGCCGAAGGTGTTTCAACAGACAATATTATCGTGGTTACCGGATATCAGTCAGATCTGGTGCGAGAGGCTGTAAAAGCATGCAAGGAGATTCGTTTCGCATTTCAGGAAAAACAGTTGGGGACCGGCCATGCGGTTTTATGTGCGATGCCTGAATTAAAAGAACATATTGAAAATGTAGTTATTTTATGTGGTGATGTACCTCTTCTTTTATCCGAGACCGTTTCATTTTTTATTGATCATCATAAGATCACAAAAAATATTCTCACGGTTCTTGCTGTGGCAGTCAATAATCCAACCGGTTATGGCCGAATGATTGTTGATGATCAAGGGGCGCTGATCAAGATTGTGGAAGAAGCAGACGCATCGAAGGATCAAAAAAATATAAATCTTATTAATTCAGGTATTTATTGTGCTGAAAGGTCTTTTCTTGATCACGCTCTTAATCTGTTGACACCTGAAAACGCACAAGGGGAACTTTATCTGACGGATATCATATCCATTGCTTCAAAAGAAAAGCAAAAAATAGGACTTTATATTGGTCAGAATGCGGATGAAGTTATCGGTGTTAACAGCCTGAAAGACCTTCATCAGGCAGACCAGATTCTGTGTCGTCGTCAAGGTAAAACTTCTTGACATTAAATCGTTTTGAGGCATATAGTACACAATAAAATGAGGTGCATAATTGGCTAACGAAGAGATATCCCGGCAATTTGATGTAATTGAGGAAAAAGTTGAAAAATTAATCAAGTCCTGTCAAACCCTCGAAACTGAAAAAAAGGAATATAAAATCAGAATAGAGGAATTGGAGCAGGAAGTACGCGACAGAAGAGAGGCTGAAAAACTGTATCTTGATCAAAAAGACCTGATTCGGGGAAAGATTGATAGCCTCCTTGAGAAATTAAGCAAGTATAGAGATTCGGAGACATCATAGTGGGTAAATAACTGTAGAGGCAAAGGTGAATCACATCATTGGATAATATTATAACCATTGAACTATTTGGGCAACAGTATTCGTTTAAGGCGGAAGATGGTGTTCCAGATGCCAATGAAGTTGCAGATCTGCTGATTCAGGAAGTCGCCAATGTTGAAAAACAACTATCTAAAAATAATCCAAAAATCAATAAAGTGACCATTCTGACACTGGCGGCGCTAAATATTTCAAGTGAATTTATCGATTTGAAACGAAACTATTCTGAACTCATGGAAAAGATATCAGAACGATCTGCTTCTCTGGTGAATATGATTGATGTAAACCTTTAGTTCTCATTTTATACACAGATATTCAGACGTTGGAATTTGAAAACCAATTCATAACAAATTTCATCGTAAACCTGTTTACAAGTTTAAAACTACTATGTTGTTCCAGTCAAAAAATTTCTTAATTGAAAATGGTTTCCCCTGCCATGCTCGTGATTGGAAGTTGTTCTTTGTCCCAACATTATTTTAAAGGGGGGTCTTCACTGGTTTTGGTGTGCAGGTTCTGCTCGTACAGAAAAGCCTAAAGAAGCTATAAGACGCCCACTATTGAGCTTTGGCTCAAAGACCTGACAACACGACATTTTGGCGGGGGCCATTTTCAACACAGCATCAAGGAAGCCTTCAACCGCATCTTCAAATTATCTCTTCAAGTTAGCATCAGGTAATTCTTTTCAAGATCATCTACAGACTGTAATCATCTTGTTATTATAGGATTGCTTTTTACAACCATCCGGAATGGGATGTCAATATAAACCTGGATAAGATACTTTGTTGGCATTTTCAACATAAAGTTCTTTCCGATTGAGGCGGAGAAAATGTGATGGATGAAATAAGTTGGATTTTTTTTGGAGTTGCCGGTTTTTCTGCAGGGCTATTATTGGCCTATATTTTTAGAGCGAAGCTGGCGGCTAATAAATTAAAAATTGCTGATATGGATGCAGCTAGGATCATTGAGGTTGCTGAAAGAAGTGCTGAAACCTTGTTAAAGGAATCAGAGTTAGAGGCAAAAGATCGTCTGTTAAAAATGAAGAGTGATTTTGATGCGGAAACTCGGGAGACGCGGTCGGAATTAAAAAATCAGGAAAGAAGAATTGTTCGGAAAATTGAAGGTTTTGATAAAAAACAGGAAAGTCTGGAGAGCCGGGAGAAAGAGACTTTAAATCGTGAAAAACAATTGGATCTCAGGGAATCGGAACTTCATAACAACGAAACAAAATGTGCGGATCAGATGCTGGAACAGAAAAAACAGCTTGAAAAAATTTCAGGGCTTACTTCTGAACAGGCAAAAGATTTGCTGATCCATGCCATGGAAAATGAAGCGAGGCATGAAGGCGCGAGGCTGATCAAACGAATTGAAAGTGAATCCAAGGAATTAGCGGATAAAAATGCAAAAAAAATCCTTGCAACAGCCATACAGAGATATTCAGGGGATTTTGTTGCAGAGCGAACCGTTTCGGTTGTACCCTTGCCAAGTGATGAAATGAAGGGACGAATCATCGGCAGAGAAGGTCGAAATATCAGAGCGCTTGAAGCTGCAACCGGAATTGATTTGATTATTGATGATACGCCGGAAGCCGTTATTTTATCAGGGTTTAATCCTGTGCGACGAGAAGTAGCCCGGCTTTCTTTATTGAAATTGATTGCGGATGGACGAATCCATCCGGCAAGGATAGAAGATATTGTCAAATCCGTAACAGAAGAGGTGGATTTGACGATCAAAGAAGCGGGGGAGCAGGCCACTTTCGATGTCGGAGTTCACGGGATTAATCCGGAGTTGATCAAGGTTTTGGGACGGTTAAAATTCAGGACAAGCTATGCGCAGAATGTTTTGCAACACTCCATTGAGGTGGGTTTTCTCTGCGGTATTATGGCGTCTGAACTGGGTTTGAATACGAAACTTGCAAAACGGATGGGGCTTCTTCATGATATTGGAAAAGCGATTGATCATGAAGTTGAAGGGCCTCATGCTGTAATCGGCTCAAATCTGGCAAAAAAGTATGGTGAATCTTCAAAAGTGGTGCAGGCGATTGCTGCACATCATGAAGATGTGCCACCTAACTCGGTTTACGATTTTTTAGTTCAAGCAGCCGATGGCCTTTCCGGAGCCAGACCAGGAGCCCGGAAAGAGTTGTTGGAGAATTATGTAAAGCGGTTGGAAGACCTTGAGGAAATAGCAACATCCTTTAAAGGGGTTTCAAACTCGTACGCAATTCAGGCAGGGCGGGAACTCCGGGTAATTGTTGAAGGAGAGAATATCTCTGATGAAGAAGCGGTTTTTTTAAGTCGTGATATTGTAAAGAAAATTGAAGAAACCCTGACCTTTCCTGGACAGATAAAAGTGGTTGTAATCCGGGAAACACGGGCAATAGAATTTGCCAATAAATAGGAAAATGTTAAAAAAATGAGTATTCTTAACTTGCTGGAAGATCGGGGTTTCATTGAAGGAAAAACCCATGAGCAAGAGCTTGCCGATTATTTGGAGCAAGGCCAGGCAACTTGTTATATTGGTTTTGATCCAACAGCCAATAGCCTTCATGTGGGCAGTCTGGTTCCCATTATGTCTCTTGCCCACATGCAACGGGCTGGTCACCGTCCAATAGCGCTTGTGGGTGGAGGAACCGGACTGGTTGGCGATCCGAGTGGCAAGACAGAGATGAGAAAGCTGCTGACCAGTGAAATGATAGAAGAGAATATTATCGGGATTAAAAATCAGCTTTCCAGGTTTATTGATTTTCAGGGAAACAAAGCTTTATTGCTGAATAATGCTGATTGGTTGACAAAGATTAAATATATTCCTTTTTTGCGGGATATTGGTAGACATTTCAGTGTAAATCGGATGGTGAAGGCAGAGAGCTATAAAATGCGCCTTGATTCAGAGGAGGGGCTAAGTTTTATTGAATTTAATTATATGCTGCTCCAGGCTTATGATTTTTTGGAACTCTACGACCGTCACGAGTGCAGGATACAGATGGGAGGGAGTGATCAGTGGGGAAATATCGTTGCCGGAGTTGAACTTGTTCGTAAAATGAGGCAGAAAACCGTATTTGGAATTACCTTCCCATTGATTACAACAAGTTCCGGTGCAAAAATGGGAAAAACAGCAAAGGGCGCAGTATGGTTGGATCCAAAACGGACATCCCCTTATGAATATTATCAATTCTGGATAAATACAGATGATAAGGATGTATCCAGATTTATGGCATTGTTCACGTTCCTTCCTATGGAGGAGATCGCTGGAGTAGATCATCTTGATGGGTCGGATCTGAATTATGCCAAAACAGTTCTTGCTTTTGAAGCAACCAGTCTTGCCCATGGTGAGGAAGAGGCTGTCAACGCATTTCTTGCCGCTTCAAGTATGTTTGGTTCCCGGTCAATAGAAAAAAATATTTTACCATCCAGCCGGATACCCAGATATGCGGATTTGAGCGATAATGGGTCCGTGCCTTGCACGGTAATAGATGCAAAAACAATTCAGGACGGGATTCCCGCTTTTAAATTATATCATCAGATTGGATTATCCGGCTCCGGAGGAGATGCCAGACGGTTGATTCAACAGGGCGGGGCATATATTAATGAAAAAAGATTGGAATCATTTGATTATTTAATTACTGAGGCAGATTTTCTTGATGGAGAAATTGTTTTAAGGGCAGGGAAAAAACGATATCATAAAATCAAAACAGATAAAGTATGAGGCATGTTAAAAAATAAAATGCAAATTTTTTTAAAAGTGCTTGACAAAATTTTGTTGTACATATAGTTAGTCACTTTCTTTTGCTTCTCGATATTTATATCCGGAAGGAAGTTGCTCTTGTTTGAATGAAAGTCAGACTATCAGGCCGGATGTTATAATCCCCAAAAAGTTTGGACAACATATAAATTAATAATAAGATATTTAAAATATAGCTTGACAAATCTTATGTATTAATTTAAAAAATAGACTTTCCTCAAAAGGAAAAATCTTTTTAAAATATCATTTGATCTTTGAAAACTAGGTAGTGACAGCTTGTCGAGTAAGGGTCTCAGTCAATGAGACAAAATAAGGATTGTATCTTAGGATACAGCCAATTAATAGTTTAATTGGAGAGTTTGATCCTGGCTCAGAATGAACG